>NZ_JANKOG010000069.1:0-2932 GCF_024656005.1 Burkholderia sp. SCN-KJ | reverse complement strand
GCGAGAACTCAACCTGTAACGAGACAGACTCGTTATAGGGTCAAGCGAACAAGTGCATGTGGTGGATGCCTTGGCGATCACAGGCGATGAAGGACGCGGTAGCCTGCGAAAAGCTACGGGGAGCTGGCAAACAAGCTTTGATCCGTAGATGTCCGAATGGGGAAACCCACTCCTTTTGGAGTATCCATGGCTGAATACATAGGCCATGTGAAGCGAACGCGGTGAACTGAAACATCTAAGTAACCGCAGGAAAAGAAATCAACCGAGATTCCCAAAGTAGTGGCGAGCGAAATGGGATGAGCCTTGCACTCTTTATTTGTATTGTTAGCCGAACGCTCTGGAAAGTGCGGCCATAGCAGGTGATAGCCCTGTAGGCGAAAACAGTATGAAAGAACTAGGTGTGCGACAAGTAGGGCGGGACACGTGAAATCCTGTCTGAAGATGGGGGGACCATCCTCCAAGGCTAAATACTCGTGATCGACCGATAGTGAACCAGTACCGTGAGGGAAAGGCGAAAAGAACCCCGGGAGGGGAGTGAAATAGATCCTGAAACCGCATGCATACAAACAGTCGGAGCCTCGTAAGGGGTGACGGCGTACCTTTTGTATAATGGGTCAGCGACTTACGTTCAGTAGCAAGCTTAACCGTATAGGGCAGGCGTAGCGAAAGCGAGTCCGAATAGGGCGTTCAGTTGCTGGGCGTAGACCCGAAACCAGGTGATCTATCCATGGCCAGGATGAAGGTGCGGTAACACGTACTGGAGGTCCGAACCCACTAACGTTGAAAAGTTAGGGGATGAGCTGTGGATAGGGGTGAAAGGCTAAACAAACCTGGAAATAGCTGGTTCTCTCCGAAAACTATTTAGGTAGTGCCTCGTGTCTCACCTTCGGGGGTAGAGCACTGTCATGGTTGGGGGGTCTATTGCAGATTACCCCGCCATAGCAAACTCCGAATACCGAAGAGTGCAATCACGGGAGACAGACATCGGGTGCTAACGTCCGGTGTCAAGAGGGAAACAACCCAGACCGCCAGCTAAGGTCCCCAAATATAGCTAAGTGGGAAACGAAGTGGGAAGGCTAAAACAGTCAGGAGGTTGGCTTAGAAGCAGCCACCCTTTAAAGAAAGCGTAATAGCTCACTGATCGAGTCGTCCTGCGCGGAAGATGTAACGGGGCTAAGCTATATACCGAAGCTGCGGATGCGTGCTTAGCACGCATGGTAGGAGAGCGTTCCGTAAGCCTGCGAAGGTGCGTTGAAAAGCGTGCTGGAGGTATCGGAAGTGCGAATGCTGACATGAGTAGCGATAAAGGGGGTGAAAGGCCCCCTCGCCGTAAGCCCAAGGTTTCCTACGCAACGTTCATCGGCGTAGGGTGAGTCGGCCCCTAAGGCGAGGCAGAAATGCGTAGCTGATGGGAAGCAGGTCAATATTCCTGCACCATTGTTAGATGCGATGGGGGGACGGATCGCGGAAGGTTGTCCGGGTGTTGGAAGTCCCGGTCGCTGCATTGGAGAAGGCGCTTAGGCAAATCCGGGCGCAGGATTCAAGGGTGTGGCGCGAGCTCCTTAGGGAGCGAAGCAATTGGAAGTGGTTCCAAGAAAAGCCTCTAAGCTTCAGTCTAACGATGACCGTACCGCAAACCGACACAGGTGGGCGAGATGAGTATTCTAAGGCGCTTGAGAGAACTCGGGAGAAGGAACTCGGCAAATTGGTACCGTAACTTCGGGATAAGGTACGCCCTTGTAGCTTGATGCGCCTGCGCGCAAAGGGTGAAGGGGTTGCAATAAACTGGTGGCTGCGACTGTTTAATAAAAACACAGCACTCTGCAAACACGAAAGTGGACGTATAGGGTGTGACGCCTGCCCGGTGCCGGAAGATTAAATGATGGGGTGCAAGCTCTTGATTGAAGTCCCGGTAAACGGCGGCCGTAACTATAACGGTCCTAAGGTAGCGAAATTCCTTGTCGGGTAAGTTCCGACCTGCACGAATGGCGTAACGATGGCCACACTGTCTCCTCCCGAGACTCAGCGAAGTTGAAGTGTTTGTGATGATGCAATCTACCCGCGGCTAGACGGAAAGACCCCATGAACCTTTACTGTAGCTTTGCATTGGACTTTGAACCGATCTGTGTAGGATAGGTGGGAGGCTATGAAACCGGAACGCTAGTTTCGGTGGAGCCGTCCTTGAAATACCACCCTGGTTTGTTTGAGGTTCTAACCTTGGCCCGTGATCCGGGTCGGGGACAGTGCATGGTAGGCAGTTTGACTGGGGCGGTCTCCTCCCAAAGCGTAACGGAGGAGTACGAAGGTACGCTAGGTACGGTCGGAAATCGTGCTGATAGTGCAATGGCATAAGCGTGCTTAACTGCGAGACCGACAAGTCGAGCAGGTGCGAAAGCAGGTCATAGTGATCCGGTGGTTCTGTATGGAAGGGCCATCGCTCAACGGATAAAAGGTACTCTGGGGATAACAGGCTGATACCGCCCAAGAGTTCATATCGACGGCGGTGTTTGGCACCTCGATGTCGGCTCATCTCATCCTGGGGCTGTAGCCGGTCCCAAGGGTATGGCTGTTCGCCATTTAAAGAGGTACGTGAGCTGGGTTTAAAACGTCGTGAGACAGTTTGGTCCCTATCTGCCGTGGGCGTTGGATATTTGAAGGGGGCTGCTCCTAGTACGAGAGGACCGGAGTGGACGAACCTCTGGTGTACCGGTTGTCACGCCAGTGGCATCGCCGGGTAGCTATGTTCGGAAGAGATAACCGCTGAAAGCATCTAAGCGGGAAACTCGCCTTAAGATGAGATATCCCTGGGGACTAGATCCCCTTGAAGGGTCGTTCGAGACCAGGACGTTGATAGGTCAGGTGTGTAAGCGCAGTAATGCGTTCAGCTAACTGATACTAATTGCCCGTAAGGCTTGATCCTATAACAAGTCTG
>NZ_JANKOG010000068.1:0-2946 GCF_024656005.1 Burkholderia sp. SCN-KJ | reverse complement strand
TGCGGACAAGCTCAGGCCCTTTCTCGAGCGCTGAGGCAAGCCGGGCGTGGTATCCCTTCGACGCCCGACTCCAGACTGGCAGCGATCACGCGTCGGCCTGATCGTTGTCCTGACCGGACGTGTTCGCTGCGGGAAAACTTACAGCGGCTTGATGCTGGCAGCCTGCTTCCCCTTGGGGCCCTGCTTGACCTCGAAGCTGACCTTCTGGCCCTCCTGAAGCGATTTGAAGCCACTTCCCTGAACCTCGGAGAAGTGCGCAAACAGGTCTTCGCCGCCGTCATCCGGCGTGATGAATCCAAACCCCTTCGTATCGTTAAACCATTTGACGGTACCCGTTGCCATACTCTGAACGCTCCAAGGAAATCGGTTGTAAATGATGCGCCTGGCGTGCGCCAGACAGCGGCTACCTTGTATCACGAGGGGGCTGTCACTGACAATCCAGATTTCTTGTAAGCCACGCCGGCATAGCCGATGCAACCCCCTCAGAATCTTGGTTGAACCAGACGCGCTGCCTCATAAGCGATTTCAGCGTTAGCGCCTGGCGAACGGGAAAATAGCCTCGACAGCCTGGATCAACTCTTTCTTGACGTCTTCGCGAAAAATGGCGTCGGTACGTGTTGAACCTGTTCGCTTCCGCAATGAGGGCAAGGCGGATGAGCCGATGCATGTTCGGCGAGATGCTCGACGCTCCCGAACGTTTTGCCGCACTTCTCGCAACGGTATTGGTAGGTCGGCATGGCATTCCTCCGGTATCGATGCTGCGCGAGGATATGAGTATGGTGCGTGGCGGCGCGAACTCGATATTGCAGCGAACCCGCATTGATGCGATTGCGAGGGAGTTGAGCTGCAGCTGCGCGCGATCGCACGAACCTCCGTCACCGGATCATGCACCCGGGCACATGGGCGGTCGATCGTGTTGGGACGTTGCATAGCGCGCCGGGCCCAGCCCACCTCGTTGCGCTTATTCGTCATGGCACGAGGGGGCTTGGCACGCTACCGCCGACTCACAACAGGACCGCTTGCTGCAAAAGCTCCAGCGCTTTCAATTCGTCGAGTCGACCCGTACGGGCTTTACCTGCTAGCGTCTTGATCAATGCTTCCGCAATCGGTGCAATACCATCAAGATTGTCCAGGCTGGTCACGGAAGGGACGGGGGGCGGTACAGGGTTTCGCTGCGGTATTGCGGAGGCGGGGAGCGACTCAAGGGTTGCCGGTGTGGCAGCCGGCGCCTCGCCATCACTTACTTCAAGTGTGCGACCGGCAAGGTCGTCGGAGAAATCGCTTATATGATCTTGCGGGCTGACGACGGCCGTCTCTTTTTCTCCTGTGACGTCCGCTGAAACAGGTGAGGGGCTTTCCGAATCGCCCAGGGCGCCCGTCCGCGCGCGCCCCATGTGCGCTTTCTCATCGGCGAGCGTCCCTGGCACGCCATCGCTTGTTACGACTGCCGGCGGCTCGTGTTGAACGGATACGCGACCGCGCGGTGCAGGCGTAAGCATACGCGACACCGACTCCGGAATCTCGGCTTCGGAGCGCGGGGTGTCCAACCAGCCACTTGGCAATCCAAGTCGCTCCGTGAACCGGTTTGCTTCCACACTGTCCATGCGCTTCTTGCCATGTAGCCGATGGGCCATGTTGGATCCACTCATCGCCATGACTACACCAAGTCGTACCTTCGATCCGTTGCGACTGGTGAGAACGTGGAGGTTAGCGCGTCGGATGTTTTCTACCTCGGCGCTGTCGCTCAATGCCAGCGATTGCTGTTCGGGCGTTTTAGGAGAACGCTTGTATTTCGAAGGCGAAGTTTTTTGCGGCGCCTGGGGCGTAGGCTGTTCGACCATTTCGCTTTGACGGTTCTTGACGGCCCTGGACGCTCGTCCAGCTGCTTTCTTTGGCATTTTCGCTTCCTCGGACAAACTATCTTTAAGAACTGATTGTTGATCGACGCTTAGGGCCGAAGACGGCTTAAGTGCTTCAGACTCCGCGCCTTGTCCGTCGTCCGTTTGAATGAAGTCGAGCGGTGACTTCAGACGAGCGATGGTCTCGGCCGCGAGCGCAGGATTGGGATGGTCAAAAAAACCATGCGGCAACCCAAGCGTGGTTTCCATGTGAAAGGCGGTCTCGGGTGTGAACCTCTCGCCCTTCATCAGTTCGCCGACTCGCGCCATGTTCGATTCAAGCGCTATCGCGATATTTTCTGCGCCTACCGCATCGACAAGAAACTGAAACGATCGTGTTTTGAAAATGGAGGCAGTCTGGGCGGCATCTCGAGGAGGCGTCTTCACATACGGTTGTCCCTGCCGATTGGACGGGGATTTTTTTACGTGGCGAGGTTGACGTTGGCCGCTGTCCCGAGATCCCGCATATCGCCCGCGGGATTGACTCATAAAGTAGGGCTCCATGCGATCATTGTGAACCTTCGATTATAGACGGGCCGGTGTTGGCACTTGAAGCGTCAGTGGTTCCACGGTCGAAAATGTACGTCCCGGGTGCGATTCAACAGCGTCGTCCGATCGCAGCACACCGCGATCCGGTAAAGCTTCACCTGTACGGTATCCCATAGTCTCTTGCGCTGCCCGTGACAGGAAACCCATCCACGATCGATGCGCGCCGGTCCACGTTCGGCTCAAGAGCGCGAGGTCGAGATGGCTTCCGATTCTTCACGGAATTGCGACGTTGACCGACAGCTTGCCGGGGCGCTCGCGCGCCGATACGGCGAATCCCCACGTTTCATGCAGCCTGTCACGATGCTTCCGGGCGTATGAACAAGTTGTGTGCGCTTAGATCGACAGTCCACCGGGATACGCGGCAATCTACCCATTCGGACGGCGCCTCCAGGCGATGAGAATTCATGATTAGGCCGCCGTGGAGCCGTAGGCTTAGAAGCTGTTGCGAAATTAAATTCCTGGCCTGTTAAGGAAGGTCTGCAGAAGTCGTTTTCGGAGC
>NZ_JANKOG010000067.1:0-3660 GCF_024656005.1 Burkholderia sp. SCN-KJ | reverse complement strand
AAGGCGGGGGTTTTTGCATTTGCAGCGCAGGAATGCGCGATCGCTGCAGGCGTTGGCGTGGTCGTCGGTGGGCGGAGGCCCCTCGATACAAACTGCATGCTGTCCCGAACCGGCAGATTTCGCAGCCACCACCTACCTCAATAAGGACATCTGGATTGCGGTCGATCCGGCCGTCACTGCCCACGCAGGAACGAAATCTCGCGATTTGATACGATCGAAATGTCGTCGACGGTTGCTTGCGTCGACGTTCGTGTTCGAACCAGTGCTTGATGGAGAGAGGCAGGGAATGAATATCGGCGACGCGTCGCGCGAATCCGGCGTCAGCGCAAAAATGATCCGGTACTACGAGCAGGTCGGCCTTCTTGCGCCGAGCAAGCGGAGCGACGCCGGATACCGCATCTACGGTTCGGATGACGTCCATATTCTGCGTTTCATCCGCCAGGCGCGGCGGCTCGGTTTTCTCGTCGAGGATATTCGCAAGCTGCTGATGCTCTGGCAAGACCGCTCCCGCGCCAGCGCTGAAGTGAAGTCGATCGCCCTCGAACACGTGGCCGAACTCGACAAACGCATCGCGGAATTGAGCGACATGCGCAATACACTTGCCGAGCTCGCCGCGCACTGCCATGGTGACGGGCGACCCGAATGCCCGATCTTGGCGCGCCTGGCCGACCCTGTCAGTGAACCAGATTAGTGCACATCCTCGAGGCCGAATAAGAGCTTCGATTCAATATCCTTAAGAATCAGTGGGTTGAAGTGAATAGTTCGTAAACCATTCCAAACAGGAATGGCTTCCATGCAAGCATTTCACTGGCATCTTGGTGCGGCATCGCTATAATTCGGGATAACCCTATACGGGAAATCCCTGAATCTCGATTCGCCAGGGGTCCCCCTTCCTTGGAGAACATCATGATCGCCTACATCGTTGAAAAGCTGAGCAACTGGTTCGAATCCGCAGAGCGTGAACGCCGTGAGGCTTACCTCGCGTCGTCGTCGGACATCGTCCAGCTCGAGAGCCGCATCCGCTCGCTCGAAGCCAACGGCTACTCGCTGTAATCGGAGTCACCGTCAGGTGCCGTGTGGCACCGAGCGAAAAGCAAGCCCCGTGTTGACGGGGCTTTGTTTTTTGTGCGTCCGATCTGGCGAAATCGTCGGCGCGGCGCTATGGTATGGGCCTGCTTTTCAACCGGAAGAATACGACCATGCGTTTGCGTTTCGATGTGCGTCACGTTTCCCGCGCGCGTCTCGTTCTGGGGGCCGCGGTGCTCGCTTACGGCATGGCGGCTGGTGCGGCGACGTCGTCCAGGCCGCTGATTCTCGATACGCAACGCGGGATCCAGGATGGCAAGGGTGGTCTGGTGTTGCAAACGGCTCCGTTATCGTCCGAACCGATCGTTGAGCCCGCAGGCATGCGAGCGCCGGCCGGGCAGGGACCCAATTCTTCGGTCCCGCTGTTTGTCGCGCCGTATATCAATATACCGGGCTGGGGTGGGTCGCCGGCCAATCAGCCGAGACCCGCGCCAAGACCGCAGCCGTAACGGAAAACCGTTCGCTCAGTTCCCGCGGTGCTCGATCTGGCACCGCGCGCCGCTGTCCTGTCCCAGGCGCTCGACGAGATAGGGCAGCGCTTCGTTCATGCTCTGCGCGAGCGTGTACGGCGGATTCAGGATGAACATTCCGCTGCCGTAAAGGCCCAGGCCATCTGCCGGCGGATTCGATACCGTTAGCGTCAGGTGCAGCCAGTTGTTCGGCTGCAGGCGCTTGAGCTGCTCCGGAAAACGCTGCGATTCCACCCGCGCAACCTGCGGATACCAGATCGCGTAACAGCCTGTCGCGAAACGCTTCAGGCATTCCGTCACGCAAGTCACCGTGCGCGCGTAGTCCTTCTTGTCCTCATAGGACGGATCGATCAGCACGAGCGCGCGTCGCGGCGGCGGCGGCAGCAGCGCCTTGATGCCCTCGAAGCCGTCACCGGCGAAAATCATCGCGCGGCGCCCCGCATCGCGGAAGTTGTGACGCAACACGTCGATTTCCGTCGTGTGCATTTCGAACAGGCGCATCCGGTCCTGCTCGCGCATCGATCGCCATGCGAGATACGGGGAGCCCGGATAGTAGTGCAGCTCACCGTCGTCGTTCAGCGCGCGCACCTCGTCGATGTAGTCGCCGAGCGCCTCGGGCAGGTTCTTTTCGTTCCACAGCGGCCCGATGCCGGTGTCGAATTCCCCTGTCTTGGCGGCATAACCGTCGCGCAGCGAATACACGCCGGCACCGGCGTGCGTGTCGATGTACCAGTACGACTTGTCTTTCTTGTTCAGGTAGCGCAGCAGCTGGACGACGACGGCGTGCTTGAGCACGTCCGCGTGGTTGCCTGCGTGAAAACCGTGACGATAACTGAGCATGGCTGGCTGCCTGAAACGAAGGGTGAATCGATGAAAACGGATGATCGCGCGGGGCCGTCGGGCCGCGCGCCAATGCGGCCGCGTATTGTACGCGAGTGGGCGTGAGCCGCCTTACTCGTATGCATCGCCGACGGCCTCCTCGATGCGTTGCTTGATCTCCGGCGTCAGTTTCGCGGCAACGTCGAGTGCGCGCATGTTGTCGCCGATCTGCTCGATTCGCGAGGCGCCCGTAATGACCGAACTCACGCGCGGATTCGCGAGTACCCATGCAATCGCGAGCTGGGCGGTGCTGCAGCCGAGTTCGGCCGCGATCTCGCCGAGCCGTTCGACCACATCGTTGCTGGCCGGATCCGTCAGCCGTTCGCGGAGCCAGTCATAGCCCGGCAATTGCGCGCGGCTGCCCGGCGGTACGCCGTTCCGGTACTTGCCGGTGAGCAGCCCCGATGCCAGCGGGCTCCAGGTCGTCAGGCCGAGGCCGTAGTCGTGATAGAGCCGTGCGTATTCCTGTTCGACCCGGGTACGGTGGAACAGGTTGTACTGCGGCTGCTCGACGACAGGCTTGTGCAGATGGTGCCGCTCGGCAATCTCGTACGCGGCGCGGATCTCGTCGGCGCTCCATTCGGACGTGCCCCAGTACAGCGCCTTGCCGCGTACGATCATGTCGCTCATCGCCCAGACGGTCTCCTCGATCGGTGTGTTCGGATCGGGGCGATGGCAGTACACGAGGTCGACATGGTCGAGCTGCAGCCGGCGCAGCGAGCCGTCGATCGCGTTCAGCAGATATTTCCGGTTCAGTGTGTGGTACTGGTTCGGCGCTTCCGCGAGCCCCCAGAAGAACTTCGTGGACACGAGGTAGCTGACGCGCGGCCAGCCGAGCGACTTGAGCGCCTGGCCCATGATTTCCTCGGATTTGCCACCCGCGTAGACCTCGGCGTTGTCGAAGAAATTGACGCCCGCATCGCGGGCCGCCGCAAGGCATTCGCGGGCGACCCGCTGATCGACCTGGTTGCCGTAGGTGACCCACGAGCCGAGCGAAAGCGCGCTGATCTGCAGGCCGGAGCGGCCTAGCCGTCGATAGTGCATGGGAATCTCCCGCGACTCGGAACCGACCTTAAGCTTAGACGTTTTGCGCGCGAACGGCGGGGCCGATCGTGCACAATAGCGGCTGGCCTCCACCTGCACGACCGCGACGAAAGCGGATGCAGCGGGGCGCGCTTTTTCGATCCGATAACGGAAGGAGACGGACATGGCAGCAGATCTGAAC
>NZ_JANKOG010000066.1:0-5147 GCF_024656005.1 Burkholderia sp. SCN-KJ | reverse complement strand
GGGCCCATGGTGGAGCGGGTGAAGGGAATCGAACCCTCGTCGTAAGCTTGGAAGGCTTCTGCTCTACCATTGAGCTACACCCGAGGCGGCACGCATTCTCGCACAATTAAGGGCGCCAACAGGATACTGATTTACGTCGATTGGCCTTGGGGCATAGTGATCAATCGCTGTGACAGCAGCTTTGCCGAATACGCGCAATCGATCACTTTGCACATGCAAAGACTGGTCTTGCCTATCGGTTTTCCCCTGGCCACCAAGGCTTTGCGGCCGGGCGGATCAGATAGTCATCCAGGTTTTTGCCAGCCAGCCACTTCGGACACGCGCCGCGTCCCGTCCACGATTTGCCCGAGGAAGGATCGTAGTATTTGGCTGGCAACTGCTTGGGCTTGTCTTTCACAAAGCCGGCCGCACGGAGCAATTCCACCTCCGTGATGCCGTGCTCCTTCACCTGCTCCCGAATCGAGGAGAGGACTGCCGCCTTTTCCTTCTTCCGTGCCTCATCAAGAAGCAAATTGAGGTGGCCAAGTTGCTGGTGTAGGGCCTGAATTTTACTGGTCATCGTAAATAATCTGCTGATTGATACCGTGCGCTCGCAAAGCATGCCGGTCGCGGTGCGATTTCGAAGCCTGTCTGGCCACTGCCAATCATGATGGCATCTTTTCGGGACAACTTGCCGCCAACATACGGCACGCATTACATGCGTCAGCAGTCCCGCCCCTTCCTCGTCGTCCATTCAGATCGCAGCATAGCGGCACGTCATACATGGCGAACGATACGTGTAATGTCTGCGCGTGCAACGCGGGCAATTCTCCCCCGGTTGACCTCGGTTGAGCAAATTACAATTGCAACAAAGATCCAGAAGTTGCGTTGCCTGCGGTAGATGTTATAGGGTAATGGCCAAACCCGCTTTTAGCGCACATGACTGAGGAATCCACGAATGAACAAGCAAGAACTCATCGACGCTGTTTCGGCTGCCACCGGCGACACCAAAGCCAGCACTGGGGCCGCCGTTGATGCCATTCTCGAGGCCGTGACGCACGCAGTCACCCGCGGTGATACGGTGCAATTGATCGGTTTTGGCTCCTTCTCCACGGGTGCCCGCGCCGAGCGGGCCGGCCGCAATCCCGCTACCGGGGAAGCCATCACGATCGCTGCCGCAAAAACGGTCAAGTTTACGGCCGGCAAAGCATTCAAAGATGCCGTGAACACCTGATCGGTATTGAGACAACAGCCTCACCCAGCGAGATGTTTCTCCAGCAGGTCGATGTGACGCAAGATGAGTTCCAAGAAAAACCGCGGACGGCCCGCCGCGCCGCGACGCCCCCTAACAAAAACCATGTTGTTGCCGCTGGACAAAACGGCGGTGCAGACACAGTCCTTGTCACATCATCTTGCGCTGGCGGCCTGTCGGGACGGCCAAGGGAACGCGTATCTTTTCAACGAGCTGATACGCACCACGTATATCGCGTGGTTCCTGCAGCAGGCTGGCTACGGGGACGAACCTGTTGAACGCTACAAGGCAGTCGAGCATGCGGTAGAGGTCACGCACGTGCACGCCGATGAGTCGAATGAGTGGATCCTCGCAGCGGACGCCGTGTTGGCATTTGAACGGCTGCTCGTGCTGCATGATTGGCAACTGAATGTCGCGCCACGTTACAAGGTGATGGACGCCGAGCAGCAGCTGAAGCGATTCCTGACGGGAACGGCCTCGTCTCCGATTCCCGAGCCCCGTCAGGGCGGCACCGTGGCCACCCGTCCATGCCATTTCTAGATCATCCCCGTTGCCGCATGCAGGATCGCCCACGAAGCGCGCAAGTGATGCGCGAGCAAAACGACGGTATCACGGCCGCGGAACACCAAGTTTAGTTTGACTTAGTAAACTCGGCGGCAACGACATCGTCACGCGACCTCGTCGAGGGGAATGTGCGCAACACTGTCCGCGCAGATGCGCTCAGCCTGATTGAGCGGTACAGGTGAACCTGTTGGCTGAAATACGGCATCACCACGTTCGTAAGCCTGCCCCGACACCACGCAGATTCCGCCAGCAGTCGCCAGCGCAGCAGTCCAAAGCTGCTCGCTGTAACACCCCCGCCCGGCCTGCCGCCATGACACGATGAGGCGGCCGGATCCCGGCCGCTCCAAAATGCGCACCGTTGACCGGACCGCGTCTGGAGGCACGGCAGACGGCGGATAACACACACCTTGCGCCGTATCGACTTGGCCACCCTCATGCGCCTGCTTACGGCGCCTCCGAATGGCCAGCATGGTGCCGCGGCATGTCGACGCGCCACAACGGCACGCGTATCGGTCGCGCATCGAGCGCGTCACGCGCCCGTCAACCGCGAGCGCGAGCGCGAGCGCATAGTCAATGCTAATTTCGTCACCTGCATCGATCGCACGCAGCGCTCGAATAAAAATCCGGCCGCCTCGATCTTCTGCCTCGCAATTCGGCGCGCACGAATGATTGATCCAACGCGACGAGTTGCCCGCTGCCGCGCCATCGATGACGCGCCCATCGCCAAGATCGAAGAAGAAGGTGTGATCCGGATTGGCGGGATCGGCTGGCGGTCTGTTGATGGCGACCTCCCAATCGATACGCTCACCGACGTACTTGAGGAGCATTTCACCAGCGGCCAGGTCGCGACGAGCAAATACGCCGCGGCCATGGATCGGAGAGCGCCGCACAACGATGCGGGGGACGTGATGGGATGCCGGATGCGTGGTCATCTTAGGAAGTTGAATCGGGCCGATCGGACTTCACACTTCGAGGGGGCAAAACCATCCGAAGATCGTGTCGCCAGTGGGCCAGGTTCATCCGAAACAATGTCGGCATCCCAAACCCACCTACACAACTGTGGCGGCATCCAGGCCCTGGGCCGAATTTACCCGGATAAGGTGAAAAACGACGCAACGTCAGCAGGAACAAACGATAAAAGCGAGTGGCAGGGAACAATCCTTTCCTTGCCACCCGCCTGCCTGACCACCGCCGTCTTACTCGCCCGCTGCTTCGGTGACGACTTCCGGCTTGACAGCGGCGCCTGCCGCCTTTTTCACGCCAGGAGTGCGCCGGCTTCTCGTCTTTTTTGCAGCAACAGTAGTCGACGGGCGCCCTCTCTTGCGAGCCGCCGTCGCGCCGGCCGATTTCACGGATTTCGCGTCGCCCTTTCGGGTCTTTGCGGCGGCTTTCTTTGCCGCAGCTTTCTTGACTGCGGCCCCAGCTGTGGCATTGCCGGCGGCACTCTGTGTCTCGACCGCTGCGCCAATGAGAAAGCGAGTGCGGTCCTTCACGTCCTTGATCCACGCCGGCGCGCGGCCTCGACCGCTCCAGGTTTCACCCGTCTTCGGGTTCTGGTATTTTGCCGCCACGTGACCGCCGACCTTCTTGCCCTTGGCTACGCGTTGGCGGCCAAAAATCTGCTCGGCTGTGATTCCGTATTCCGCCACTTTTGCGCGCATGTCGGCAACCAATGCCTCCAATTCCGCAACGCGTGCCGCTTCTGTTTTTTCCTGCAAAGCGTCGAGTTGCGCCTTCAACGTCTTGTAGTCGCTATTGGCCATGTTCTGTTCTCCCAAAGTTGTCGGTTGCGAGAGATCGCAACGCTCGAATTATGCCACTCATCGAGATAGTCGGAATTGAAGATTACCCTGCAAGCCACTTTCAACCAGCGCTTGATCGATACAGTCCTATCAGCACAGCCCTCCGACTCAAATTAAATCAAGGAGTTCAAAACATGCGTTACGAACTCGTCGGTGGTACGCAACTCAAGGATGGACGGAGAAAATCCATCGGCCCGGCTAACGTCCGATTGCAACAAGCAGCCAAGGTCCTGGAGCTGCTGCGCGCAACCGCTCATCTCAGCGCATCGACCCATTTACAACTCAGCGAACTCATCAGGTTGGCCGCCTTCTCCAGCGGCCAGCCCTTGCAGATAGAGGCTGTCGGCCGAATTCGACAAGGAAGCGTTGCTCGCGTGCACTGCCGTCCTGGCTTTCGCGTATCGCCGTCACAACGGCCAATCTGATCACGCTCGATTCAGTGTAAACAGCGAGTGCAACTCGTGGTCGCTGAGATTCCCAATCCATTGCTCGCCTGTGCCAACGGCCAATTCGACCAGTTCGCGCTTGCCTTTGATCATGTCGTTGATGCGTTCCTCGAACGTCGCCTCCGTAATCAGGCGATGCACCTGCACATGGCTGCGCTGTCCTATGCAGTTGGCGCGATCGTTCGCCTAGGCCTCGACTGCCGGGTTCCACCTAAGGTGGAAAGGGATGACGCTCGAGGCGGCCGTCAGGTTCAGTCCGGTGCCGCCGCCCTTGAGTAAGAACAGGAACCCCCGCTCGGTGCGATCGTGCCGGAGGTGTACAACCATATCGTTGCGCTTTTTCCGCACCACACCGCCGTGCAGGAACTGCGGTGTGTGGCCGTAACGCTCGCCAAGCCAGCCGCGTAGCAGTGCGCCCCTCTCTCGGAACTGGGTAACGATGAGCAACCGTCTATGCGGACTCGTCGCCTACGTCTTGAAGCCACCGGCACTCGCCAATCGAGCGCTCGCCAAAGCAGCGCCGGGCGTTGCCACATGTCGATCAGCTGCCCAAGCGGTTTGTCGATTTTGGCGCAGTCGCCCCACCACGCGCGCCGCTTTTTCCTTAGCCGAGCCCGATCGGCTCGACGTTTTGCGCTGCTTGCCATATCGCACCTCAATTCATATGCCGAATGTGCGAAAACCCGCTCGAAGCGGGATGATTGACGACAATGAAAATATTGCTCCCTTGGAAGCCAAGGTTGTATGCAGTGCGGCCCTATGAGGTCACCGAGCTTTTCATTCCTGGGGCCAGTCGGCCGCCGTGTCGTCGCCGCGCAAAATTGAGGTGTGGCGTGACAAATCGCATGTTCATGAAGCGAGCGAACGCGCTTAAGCTACTGCTCGATGCGCGCCAATCTGCCATCGGCCAGGCTGCAGGGATGTCAGTCGACGATACTGACGCAAAGCTTGAAGCGCTGAATCGCCTGATGCTCGACGTCCGTGCGTGTCGGGTAAACGAATTTCAGATCGACCCGGCCGACGAGATGGAGATCGTCGTAACGGACTAAGAAGCTGTTGCGAAATTAGTGAGCCAGAGGTTTGAGACGCGTCCAGCAAATCAAG
>NZ_JANKOG010000065.1:0-6031 GCF_024656005.1 Burkholderia sp. SCN-KJ | reverse complement strand
GCTCTGTCCAACTCGCAGTCCCGCTGCCCGACGATCGAGCCCCCTCGCATCCACCGTCTCATGAATCGGCGCATTCCATTTGGTCACCGTCATCGTGCCGCTGTTTGCCGGCGTAGCCGCACGACTATTGCACACGTTCTTGAAATTCATGAATCGCACTACTCAATAATCGCGACCATTTCTATGGGGCTGGGATTGTTTTCACCACCCTTCGGCGCCGATTATTACAGTGACTACGCCATCGGCAATACAAACCTTGACGACGGCGCCCAACCGATCTGGCACCACTTGGTCTTACTCTTAATTGGCATCACCATCGTCGCCTCCTTTCCGCTTCTTGGGATGGGATTAATCCAAGCACCTTAAAATCTATTATCGCCGAATGATTTGCCATTTCCGCGACAACCCCCTCAAAAAATTGGGACATCACCTATCACACATTCGCTCATCTCGAGATAGCGCACCCGACAATATCGAATCACGACGACTCGAAATCCAATAACACTCCCCATAAAATCCTAATGAAATTCTGGAATTTCATGGTTGGCGATCCAATTTATATATCACATCAATCAATAACATAAGGAGTACAAATACACCAGACCCATACTCCCAATGCAAAAACAATGCACCAACCCCACACAAAGTAAAACTCATACCCAAAAAATCAAACACACTCACAAAACCAATTGGAGATCATTTAATGAAGAAGCTTCTTCTCGCATCAACTGTACTAGGAATAGTAAGTTACACCGCCCATGCGCAGAGCAGCATTCTGCTTTATGGAATTATCGACGAGGGAATCAACTACAACAGCAATGCAAACGGTGAGCGCCTGTACAATCTTTCGAGTGGAGTCTTGAATGGGAGCCGCTGGGGATTGCGCGGGAACGAGGCTCTTGGCGGAGGAGTCGCGGCCATATTCGTGCTTGAAAATGGCTTTGACCTAAATTCAGGAAAGCTTGGGCAAGGAGGCCTCGAATTCGGGCGCCAAGCGTTCGTCGGGGTATCGAGCCCATACGGAACACTAACAATTGGCCGGCAGTACGATTCGGTCGTTGACTATCTCGGCCCTTTGGCGATTGGCGCCCAGTGGGGTGGTTCTCTTAATGCTCATCCGTCAGACACCGACAATTTTAACAACACAAATCGCACAAATAATGCGATTAAGTTCACCAGTCCGACGTTGGCTGGGTTCACTTTTGGCGGCATGTACGCGCTCGGGGGAGTGGCGGGACACGTAAGCCGCAATCAGATCTGGTCGCTTGGCGCGAGATATTCAAATGGGCCATTTGTCGCAGCAGCCGGTTATCTTAATGTACGCAACCCAAATGTATCGTTCTATGGAGCAGGCGGTACGGCCGCGTCAGTAGTCGCAGGAGTGCCGGGATCAAATTTTGGGGCGTCTCCGATTATTTCCGCCTATGCGTCTACTCATACCTACCAGGTAATCGGGGCCGGAGCCGCATACACTATTGGAGCTTCGACATTCGGTGCAAACTATTCCAACACCAAGTATATGGGACTCGGGGATTCTACATCGGGCCTCGTCCCTGCTAGAGGAATTTCTGGAACTGCGACTTTCAATAACGCAGAGTTAAATTTCAAATATCAGTTCACTCCAGCATTACTTATCGGCGCAGCGTATATGTACACAAGAAGTGGCGGCAGCGCTGGCGCAGGGGGCGCCACATACAATCAAGGATCGGTGGGGGTCGACTACTTCCTTTCAAAGCGGACCGACCTTTACCTCATTGGAGCCTATCAAAAGGCTAATGGGACTGATTCCACAGGCAAAACCGCGGTCGCATCGATCAATCAGTTGACGCCATCGAATAGCGATCGCCAAGCGGCAGTGCGTCTCGGCATTCGCCACAAGTTCTGATCAACTTTGAATTGTCGGCATAGTAACTGCGGCATCTGAGGGTAGTTCCCAGATGCCGCAGCCGCCAACGCTCAGACGACCATTGCTATCGCGCGCCTTCATATCGTCAGTGTCACCCATCACTTTCGCAAAGTACCTGAGGCGAGATCGGCGCCCGCGTCACTCGCCCCTTTCATCAGTTGTAGATTGCAACGTCCAAGTCGGAATGCTCGCAATATGTCCTTATAACCCGGCGCACTTGCGTCAGTTCCTTCTGCACAGACTAATGGTTATACGTCGCCACAGCCCTGCACGAGCATGACATCCGCTTGAGAGAACGCGCTGGCTAATCTTGAACTTATGCCATGGAGACTCTCGATACACGAACCACTTTTGTTTCAGTTCGCAGGACACAAGCGAGCTTTTCGCAAGCGCCCTGAGCACAGGACGCGCGCCCCTCATTTTTGCGTTAAGCAACGTCTGGAACCGAACACACCTCGAGACTGACGCCAAGCCGCACGTTGTCGCCGATCGCTGCCGAACAGACTAGACGGGCATGGAACTTCGAAACTCGAAAGCCTAGCCATGCCGAGCAAGATACGTGTCTGAGCCGATCTTCGTTGGCATCCCCAAGGCTCTTCCCCCTCGCGCAAGCCTTCATGACGTTTCGTGCAGGTAGCTTAACCAAGCTCGAATGTATCACTCGCACTGATCGAGCAGACCCACGAACTGACCATATGGACAAAAAAAATGGCTCCATGGTATTTTCGAGAATGGCTCTGATTGCCGGCTCCAGAGACACGTATAGTTGCTCGAAGCATGCCCTTCAAGTCGGTACCGATGGCGAGGGGTGAGCAGTCTCCCAACCCTCTACGCAGATGGAAATCATGAACAACTCTGAACTGCAGAACCGTAAGAACGCGGCAACTCCGCGTGGCGTGGGCGTAATGTGCAACTTCTATGCCGAACGAGCCGAAAACGCTGAGCTCTGGGACGTTGAAGGCCGTCGGTTCATCGATTTCGCCGCCGGCATCGCAGTATGTAACACCGGGCATCGCCACCCGAAGATTGTCAAAGCGATAACGGACCAGCTCGAGCGCTTTACGCACACTGCTTACCAAATCGTACCGTACGAGTCTTATGTGTCGCTTGCGGAAGCTGTCTCAGCGCGCGCGCCGGGGAGTTTTACCAAAAAGGCTGCGTTCTTCACGACCGGCGCCGAAGCTGTCGAAAATGCAATCAAAATTGCTCGTGCATCGACCGGCCGTCCGGGAGTGATCGCGTTCTCCGGCGGCTTCCACGGCCGCACGATGATGGGTATGGCACTGACGGGCAAGGTTGCCCCTTACAAATTGAGTTTCGGCCCGTTTCCGGCAGACGTCTACCACGCTCCGTACCCCAACGCAGTGCATGGCATTAGCACGGCCGACTCGCTCAAGCACATCGAGATGCTTTTCAAGGCTGATATCGAACCGAAACGCGTCGCCGCAATCATCTTCGAGCCCGTTCAGGGCGAAGGTGGCTTTTATCAAGCGCCAGCCGACTTCGTACTCGGCCTGCGCAAAATCTGCGATACGCACGGCATTCTGTTGATCGCGGACGAAGTTCAGACGGGATTTGCCCGTACCGGCAAGCTGTTCGCGATGGAGCACTACGACGTCGCCCCCGATCTTATGACGATCGCTAAGAGTCTGGCGGGCGGTATGCCGCTGTCTGGCGTGGTGGGGCGTGCCGAAGTAATGGATGCAGCGGCACCTGGCGGCCTTGGTGGCACATATGCTGGGAACCCGCTCGCCGTCGCATCGGCTCACGCAGTCCTTGAGATCATCGACGAAGAGAAGCTCTGCGAGCGCGCCACGAAGCTCGGGAACAAGCTCAAAGCCCGCCTCAATGCGCTTGAGCCTGATGTACCTCAGATCGCCGAAGTCCGAGGACCGGGTGCAATGAATGCCATCGAGTTCTGTAACCCCGACACGGGCGAAGGTGATGCCGAGTTCACCAAGCGCGTGCAAACCGCTGCACTTGAGCGAGGCCTTCTGCTGCTTGTATGTGGGGTCTACTCGAATGTAATTCGCTTCTTGTACCCGCTGACGATCCAGGAGCCTGTCTTTGACGAGGCTCTGGATATCCTCGACGAAGCTATCAAGATCGCCGCTGCACACGCGGCGTAACACTGCACGTAGCCGCAAGATCGGAGCTATTGGCACGTCGGCATCACCGGCGTGCATGTTCAATAATTGAAATACTGTACAGCGATGAATCTGAAAGACCCAACCCTTCTACAAAGCAAAGCCTTCATCGGCGGAGAATGGCTTGCGGCAGAGGATGGCGCGACCCTCTCGGTTACCAATCCAGCAAATGGCGAACATATTGGTCACGTACCTCGTCTGGGGGTGGCAGAGACGCGTCAAGCCATCACCGCAGCCAACGAAGCATGGCCGAAGTGGCGCTCCAAGACTGCCAAAGAACGAGCGACCATCCTCCGCAGATGGTATGAGTTGATGATCGAAAATGCAGACGATCTCGCACTTATACTCACGACGGAACAGGGCAAACCCCTTGCGGAAGCAAAGGGCGAGATCCAGTACGCCGCGTCGTTCATCGAATGGTTCGGCGAGGAAGCGAAGCGGGTTTACGGTGACGTTATCCCAACGGTCGCAAACGACCGCAGGATTGTGGTGACTAAGGAGCCAATCGGTGTCTGTGCGGCCATCACCCCCTGGAACTTCCCTGCAGCAATGATCACCCGTAAGGTCGGACCGGCATTAGCTGCTGGGTGCACGATTATTGTTCGCCCGGCAGATGCAACGCCTTTCTCCGCGCTCGCGCTGGCCGTCCTTGCTGAACGCGCCGGCATCCCCAAGGGAGTCTTGAGCGTAATCACGGGAAGCTCACGCGTAATCGGTGGTGAACTGACTAGCAACCCGATCGTACGCAAGCTCTCCTTCACCGGGTCCACTGAAGTAGGCAGCACGCTGATGGCCCAGTGTGCGCCAACTATCAAGAAACTTTCCCTTGAGCTGGGTGGAAACGCTCCGTTTATCGTATTTGACGACGCCGACCTCGACGCCGCAGTAGCCGGTGCAATCGCGTCGAAGTACCGAAACAGTGGTCAAACGTGTGTCTGCACCAATCGATTCTACGTTCACGACCGCGTATATGATCTATTTGCAAGCAAGCTCGCAGAGGCTGTAAAGCAACTTAAAGTTGGACACGGTACCACTGAAGGAGTTACACAGGGCCCGCTAATTAACGAGTCTGCGGTGCTCAAGGTCGAGGAACACATTCAAGATGCCCTCGCGAAGGGCGCCAGGATTCTAACCGGTGGCAACAGACACGCACTCGGCTATGGATTCTATGAACCGACTGTCCTCGTCGACGTAACCGCCAAGATGGCGGTTGCCCGTGAGGAAACATTCGGCCCGGTCGCTCCGCTGTTCCGTTTCTCAACCGATGATGAGGTCGTCAGACTCGCAAACGACACCGAATTTGGTCTCGCTGCGTACTTCTACAGTCGCGACATCGGCCGAATCTGGAGAGTTGCAGAAGCACTCGAGTACGGTATGGTCGGAGTCAATACTGGCCTGATTTCTAACGAGGTCGCACCGTTTGGCGGGGTCAAGCAATCTGGCATCGGACGTGAAGGCTCGCACTACGGCATAGACGAATACATGGTCATCAAGTACATGTGTGTGGGTGGAGTGTAAGTACTCAATGCTACCGCTTCAACGGGCGGTAGCATTGGCAAACGCCGGGATACCCGGATTTCCGTATTCGAGGCGGGTTGACATTCACACGAATGGTCGAACGAATCGATCCTCGTAGTGGATGGCGAACGGGTTCATAACGGTCCTTCCAGTCATCAGTGGCACGGCCCCATGGCAGCGATGTTGAGCAGTACCCGCCAGATGAGCTTGGGGGCAGCCTGATCAGCGCGGAGTGCCCTTAGGTCTCGAGGATCTTGCGCAACTGCGAGTTGATGTTCTCGATAGCCCTCGTAACCGGCATGATATAGCCGGTGCCTCGCGTTCCCGCGCCGAGTGGTTTGAGCGTATGGTGTGACCATCCAGGACAGGGGCACTGGGGGGCACTTCGGGTGGGCAGGCCATTGTTACACAATGAGCCGCGAGCTCGTGTTAGTAGTTCGTAAGCCGTCAATAAACGACA
>NZ_JANKOG010000064.1:0-7079 GCF_024656005.1 Burkholderia sp. SCN-KJ | reverse complement strand
GGCAGAGCTTTTAGATCTGGCCTGGCGCACGCGATACGATCTTAGGTATCTCGCCCCCGGCGCAGAAGGCAGCATTCGACTGCGCCATACGTCGTGGCGAACGAGGATCAGAAGCGATAAGGTGTTCGATAGGCTCTCTCATGCGGTGTATGGACTCGCGCTAAGCGAAGCGTCATCGGTATCAGACCTATCGTCGATTGCGAGTTACATCGGTGTATACCGTGAATGTACGCGCGATTGCGGTTGGCAACTGTCCAGCGCGCTTGACATAGCGCGTAGCGATCGCAGCGCATCGGGCAAGCAGCGCTCGAGAACGAGGACTTATCGAAATTTTTGGTTAGCGTGTGTTCGGGTTCGCACTGGGCGGCGGCTTGGAGTTGGCTCATTCTTGTACTTTTGCTCGTCGCAACGCCGTGCGCCCAGTTCGCGCATGCGGAGGTCATAATCGGCCAATTGTCGGGGGCGGACGGGACTCAACAACTCCAACGGTCGATCGGACGCTCGCGAGCGCTCGACATGATGCCAACCGTACGTACTGTCGATGCGAAAGAAGCATTGAGATTCGGCCTCTTAAATTTGGTGCTGCAGGCCTTTTGGAGGATGTCAATGCCTTCATTGCTCCGTTCATGTCACTGAGCCAAGTTGCAGTGGCTGCCTCAAACGAGCAGTGTGTCGATCGAATTGCCCCTTATGGACGGACTTGAAATCGAGGTCGACGAGCTGTACGAGTTGAACAAGAGTAGCGACGCCGAAGAGGGAAGGCGTGCGTTCCTCGAAAAACGCACGTCCGTCTTTGCAGGGCGCTATACATCTTACGATCCATCTATCCGGAATGGGGCTTAAGTCTGCGTAGCGGCACTGGGACCGATACACCTGGCCCACTGCTTGTCGACGCCGATTTCGGCACCAGCATGTATCAATTTTCAGGTCGGCTAGTCGCGAGCACGCCGGCTTCAAGGGGCAGAAATGAGAGTATCAGAGTACATCCAACATGACGCACTCGGCTTGGCCGCGCTGCTCAAAGAAAAATCGGTTTCGCCGGAAGAATTGATGAATTGTGCGATCGAGCTTGCAATCAAGGTCGATCCTAAGATTCACGCGCTTTGTTATCCGGATTTCGACGGCGCGCGGGCGCGAGCGAAAACGGTGGCAGTTAAAGGAGTGTTCGGCGCCGTGCCGTTCTTGCTCAAGGACTCGGCTCTGGCATCGAAGCAATTCCCGACGAGTATTGGATCGAATCTGTTCCGCGATATCCCGTTCAAATACGACGCCACCCTCGTCGAGCGATTCAACGACGCGGGGCTGATCTCGTTTGCCCGCACTACAGTGCCTGAACTGTGCATGGCGCCGACAACAGAAGCTACTGCAAATGGGCACCCGACGAAGAATCCTTGGGATCAAAGCCGTTCGTCGGGCGGATCAAGTGGCGGGGCGGCAGCTGCAGTGGCAGCCGGTATTGTTCCAATCGCGCACGGCAGCGACGGGGGGGGGTCTATCCGGATTCCCGCGTCATGTTGCGGGGTATTCGGATTGAAGCCGTCACGTGGACGGATTCCGATGGGGCCATCGCGTGGTGAAGGCTGGGGGGGGCTCGCCGTCGAGGGCGTGCTTTCCAAAAGCGTACGTGACACTGCGGCGGCGTTGGATGCGGTCGGAGGCTACGAGGCGGGGGCTCCTTACGCCTCGCCGTCCGCGCCAACATCGTATTTGGATCTTCTCGGACGCGATGTCGCAAAGCCCCTACGAATTGCGAAATGGACGTCTGCCTTCAACAATATTCCAGTCGCTCAAGCGTGTCTCGATGCCGTCGAGTTTGCGGCGACGCTGTTAAAGCGTGCGGGTCACGAGGTCGTGGACGCGCAGCTGCCATCCATCGACTACGACGAATTGGTTCATGCCCACGTCACTGTATTGATGGCGAATGCCTATGCATCGATCACAGGCATGGTTGAGGGCCGGGACGAGGCGAGCTGGAGGTCTCGCATCGAGCCCGCAATTTTCGACGCCTACAAACGAGGCGGCGAGTTGAGCGCCGCGCAATACATCGCAGCGATCAACACGTTCCACAGCGTTGGCCGGCGCATGGCTAGGGGCATGAAGGATTTCGACCTTGCCTTGAGTCCCACACTTACACAGCTTCCTGTGCATTTGGGCCAGTTCTCGATGAATACCGATTTCTGGTCGTTTCGTCGGGAGGTCTCAAAATACACTGCGTTCTTGACGATCGGCAACGCATCCGGACAGCCCTCGGCTAGCGTGCCCTCGTATTGGACCGCAGCAGGGTTGCCGGTTGGGGTCCAACTCGTCGGACACTTCGGACGGGAAGACCAAATCCTCACAACGGCGGCGCAAATCGAGGAACTCGCGCCCTGGTCCGGTCGGATTCCGGATCTGTAAAGCGAATTGGTAAGCCCTCTGCTCGCGCGGTTCAGGTTTTCCTCAACGATCTCATTGCCATTTTTGCCGATGGATCACGACTTGAATTTTGACTTGCGAGTCTAATTTTTGTATTGTAGAGTATGTAGACCGTACCCCGATGAGAAAACCTCCGAGCGTCGTGCCGGATTTCTCTATGCAGGCGATTGCATCGATGGGGTTTGGCCCGCGTTCTAATCAGGATATTGACCGATGACGACTGTTTGCTTGACGTTCGATTTCGACGCACTCGCGATTTGGTTTAGCACGTTCAAGCAGACCACCCCGACAGCGTTATCTCGGGGCGAGTATGGTGTCCGCGCTGGACTGCCACGTATTCTGACCATGCTTGCTCGTCAAGGAGTAAGGGCAACGTTTTTTACCCCTGCCCATACGGCGCGCAATTTTCCGGACGCACTCGAGTTAATCGTAAGCGGTGGCCACGAAGTCGCTGCGCATGGCCTCCTTCACGAGAGTCCGGTCGGGCTCCCGATCGATGAAGAGCGCGATCTGTTGCATCGCAGCTTGGAAGAACTTCAGGCGATTACGGGCAAGCGACCGCGCGGATATCGCTCGCCAGCGTGGGACCTGAGCGACAACAGCATCGTGCTTCTGGAGGAAGCGGGCCTTCAGTACGACAGCAGCATGATGGCTAACGACTTCCAGCCGTATTTCGCTCGGCGAGGTGACGTGATGTCGGACGACAAGGTTACCTTTGGCGCCGACAGTTCGATCGTCGAACTCCCGGTGGCGTGGGAGCTCGATGACTACCCCTACTTTCACTGGTCGGCACGCCCGTACAACGCAGGGTTGCGTGCTACAGAAGACGTTTTTTTGGCATGGAAGGGCGAGTTCGACGCAGCATATGCCGAAGACGGCTTTTTCACGTTGACGTGCCACCCGGAGATCATCGGCAGAGGTCCAAGAGTGGCGATGCTCGAACGCTTGATTGAGCACATGCGAGCTCGGGCGGGCGTGAGTTTCATGACAATGGAAGAAGCGGCGAAGCAGTTCAAAGCAGTGGCGTTATCTAAGAACGTCAAGTAACCAAATCAAACGAAGTGAGGAATTGAACATGTCTACGATGGAAGCTCCGGTCGCCGATCAGCTCGGCCCGAATGCAAAGTACTACGAGGAACTGGAAGTTGGTCAGGAGTGGGTGACGCCGCGCCGCACGATTGCCGAGGCTGACATCGTGCTGTTCACGGCAGTAACCGGTGACCAAAATCCGGTTCACACCGACGAAGAATTTGCTAAGAACAGTGTCTTCGGTGCGCGTCTGTTGCACGGTCCGGCCGTATTCGCAATTGCAACGGGGCTCGAGTTCCGCCTCGGCCTGAAGGAAGGTACCGCCATCGCTTTTCTGGGCATGACCTGGGACATGAAGGGGCCCGTGAAGGCTGGCGATACACTGCACGTGCGTGAGCGCGTGACGTCCAAACGTGAGACGAAAAAGTCTACCGCCGGCATCGTGTTCTTCCATGTTGCGGTGGAGAACCAACGTGGGGAAGTGGTCCAGGAAGGCGAGTGGAAAGTCATGATGAAGCGCAAGCCGGGCTTCGCCTCTTAAATACGCCAGATGGTCATGCAGGCATGAACAGCAACCTGATAACAGCCGAAATCGAAGCGCACGCCAAGCGCAACAGTGAACGCGTTGCTCTGTGCAGCACAGAGACGGTGTTGACGTACGGGCAACTCGTGGAGCAAGTGGGAGCCCTTGGTGACCGACTCAAGCGCATTGGCATCGGGCCTGGCAGCACCGTTGCGTCGCTTTGCGAGAATCGCGTCGAAGTGATTTTGCTCTACTATGCGCTTGGCAAGATCGGCGGGACTTTCGTTTCGGTGAATCCCAGCTTGACGGCGCATGAGGTCGCATACATCCTCGACCACGCAAGTGTCGCGCTCTTGTTGCATGACGAGAAAAAGCGGGATGTTGCAGAGTCAGCTGCTGCGCTGGTACCTGCTACGCGCTTGGCGTCTCTAGATGGCCTAGGCGAACTCGGCGCCATGAGCGAACCGCAGACCCGCGACGCGCAAACTGAGATTTTTCAGATTGCGTATACGTCGGGTTCGACCGGGCGTCCCAAAGCAGTCGCGTTCGATCAGGCCGCCGAAGTCGATGGCAATCGATCGCTTATCGAGTTGTGGGCGATGACACCGGCGGATGTCACCGTCGTGGCATTACCCCTTGGGTTTTTGTACGGTCTTTCGACCGCATCTTCCATGACCCTGCAGGCTGGAGCGGAAGTCGTGCTGATGCGGCGATTCCACCCGCGCGAAGCGCTGGAAGCGTTCTCGCTCCACAACGCGACGGTGTTCCACGGCGTGCCGACGATGTTTGCCATGATGCTTGAGTATGCCGAGCAGAATGACTTACACATCGACTTGTCCTTCATGCGCCTACTGGTGTCGGCTGGCGCCCCGTTGTCGCGCGAGCTGCGCAATCGCTTCGAGGCCAGGTTCAACAAAAGGATCGATGACTACTATGGGCTGACGGAAGTTCGACCGGTCTTCGGTCGATTTGCCAATGACCCTGCGCCTGTCCCCGACAGTGCAATTGGGAAGGCCGCGCCAGGCGTAGTCATCAAGATCATCGATGCCAGCGGCAATGAAGTGAAACCCGGGGAAGTGGGAGAGTTGCTGGTGCGCGCGCCTTCGACGACGTGCGGCTACTACAAGAACCCCGAATTGACGGCGGCTACCTTCGAGCACGGCCTGATGAGAACCGGAGATCTGGGCTATCGAGACGACGAAGGGTTCTACTACCTTACGGGCCGAATCAAGGACATCATCATCCGTGGCGGCGCGAACATCGCACCTGCGGAAGTTGAAGAAACCATTGCGTCGCATCCGGACGTTCAATCTGCCTCGGTGATTGGCGTGCCGGATGAGAAGTTCGGTCAGGTCGTTGCTGCCTACGTGGTTTCCCGCGATGCCAAGCACGTCTCAGCGGATGTATTGATCGAGTATTGTAAATCGAGACTTGCTGATTTTAAGGTTCCCAGCCAGATCTATTGGACCAACGAGCTGCCGCTCGGCATCACTGGCAAGGTCGATAAGAAGGCTCTCCTTGCGCGTTGGACCGAAGAGCACACGCAGGCGTAAAGCATGGTCTTGGCAGGAAGGATGGCATGGGGTGCATGCGCGATCGCGCAGGGGGGATCAGCGTACATTTTTGGCCTCATGCATGAGGCCATTTTGATAGACAGTAACCATGACGACGCACAAGATCGCGGTAATCGCAGGCGATGGCATTGGGAAGGAAGTGATGCCGGAGGGCCTGCGCGTTGTTAAAGCTGCCGCAGAGAAGTATGACATCAGACTCGAATTCGAGACGTTCGATTGGGCGAACTGCGACTACTATGGCGAGCATGGCGACATGATGCCGGCCGACTGGTTCGGGCAACTGCGCGGCTTTGAGGCAATTTACTTCGGGGCAGTCGGCTGGCCTGCAATCGTTCCCGACCATATCTCTCTGTGGGGTTCACTCCTCAAGTTTCGGCGCGAGTTCGACCAGTATGTCAACTTGCGTCCCGTGCGTCTCATGCCAGGCGTGCCTTGCCCGCTTGCAGGGAAGGAGCCGAGCGATATCGACTTCTATGTCGTGCGTGAGAACACGGAAGGGGAGTACTCCTCAGTTGGCGGACACCTTTTTGCCGGAACCGATCGGGAGGTTGTTCTCCAAGAGGCGGTGTTCTCGCGCCATGGCGTCGACAGAATCGTGAAGTTTGCCTATGAGTTAGCGAACAGCCGCCCGAAGAAGCATCTCACGTCCGCGACGAAGTCGAACGGTATCTCGATCTCCATGCCGTTCTGGGACGAGCGCGTTGCCGCGATTAGCGCGATGTATCCCGAGGTGAAGACGGACAAATATCATATCGATATCCTCTGCGCACGTTTCGTTCTCTCGCCAGAGCGCTTCGACGTCGTGGTCGCGTCGAATCTGTTCGGCGACATCCTTTCGGATCTTGGACCAGCATGCGCCGGTACGATCGGCATCGCGCCCTCGGCGAACCTGAATCCAGAAAGAACGTTTCCGTCGCTGTTCGAGCCCGTGCATGGCTCGGCGCCCGATATCTACGGCAAGAACGTTGCAAACCCGCTCGGCATGATCTGGACCGGCGCGATGATGCTCGATTTTCTGGGTCGAGGGCAGGACAAGTATCGTGCTGCGCACGACGCCATCTTGCGGGCCATCGAGGAAGGCATCGCGCAGGGGCCACGCACGCCGGATTTGGGCGGAACCGCAAATACGACTCAGGTGGGTGTCGACGTCAGTGAGCGCGTAAGGCAAGCGTAACGGCATGAGAACGGCTCGGAGACGGCAGGCGGCGACATAGGGAAACTCCTATGTCGCCGCTAAGCTTTGATGGGTCTGGCTCTCGCCGCTCGGTAGTCGTAGCCGGACACAAAGCCCTCGTTTCAAAAAACTCAACGTACTAAAGTTTTTAAATACCAGTAGTTCTTCTAATTTGACTGAATAGTATGAGCAGCTTCGGTGCAGCAGGCGGTATAAAGCCGGCGCAATGCACGGAAGCACACTATGTCGCGGTGCGTAGCGTCGCGCTTCCCGCCACGAACCATCGATGAGTTGTTTCGCTGGTTTCGAGGCGACGGCCGTTTTTCGCGAAGAGGCTCGAAACCCAGAGGTAACTGTTCCTCGT
>NZ_JANKOG010000063.1:0-8795 GCF_024656005.1 Burkholderia sp. SCN-KJ | reverse complement strand
TCCTCGGTCAAACTCAAGACGGGTTGGCTAGCCGCTTACATACAAGGCGCGACGCGCATCCTTTGACTGCTGCTCACCTGCAATCCAGTGACGTTCGCTTTCCAAATCCCATCCCGTTACATGGACAAGGACGTGGGTCAATTGCTGACCCGTAGTATCACAGCTTCTTCGCTTTCGACTCAGGGGCTTCTTTGTCGTACAAGTTATTGACCAACACGCCAGCGACGACAAAGCCACCGTCAATGGGCAACGTATGTCCAGTGATGTAACTGGCCTGATCCGAGCACAAGAATAGGATGCCGTCGGCGATCTCGTCAGGCGTTCCATAGCGATGCATTGGGACCATGCCCTCATAGGTAGATCGCGTTTCCGCACTATGGTTTGCCAGCGCAAGTGGTGTGTCGACTGGGCCGGGAGCGACTGAGTTAATCGTGACCCCCCAGGGGGCGGCTTCAATGGCAAATTGCTGCGTCATTGCAATCAGAGCCGCTTTCGATGTGCCATATGCCATTCGACCAGTGCCCGCACGAAGTCCACTGATAGAAGAGATGTTGACGATCCTTCCCCAATTCGCCTTTCTCATATGTGGCAGTACGTATTGCATCAACAGCATAGGAGCGGTGACATTCACAGCCATCGTTGTCTGCCAATACTCCAAACTACACTCAAGCGCCGGAACCATCGCGCTAATGCCTGCATTGTTCACAAGAATGTTCGGCGGACCAAACTCCTCGGTCAAAGAATCAAGCGCATCGTGCAAGCGCGCACTAACCGCCAAATCCAAGACGCAACTCGCCGCCCGCCCCCCAGCCAATCGGATTCCGCGCACAACGGCCGCCGCTGCTTCGGCGTCCCTATCGAGAACGTACACGCTTGCGCCTTGGTCGAGCGCCAGCTTTTCGGCTGTTCGCCGGCCAATGCCACTGGCGGCACCCGTTACAAGGGCAACTCGCGAAGATTTCCGTGAATTCATCAGTTGTCTCCTTCTATGTTTCCGAGGGTTATGAAAGATATTGGACGTGATCTAGCACTTTGACTTATAAAAGAAGTGTGGCATCTCAATCTCTCCACTTCCATTTGTAGAATGAGCGGCTATCGCATGAATGGCCCCCAATGCGAACTTGCGATCGAGGACTCTTTTCACGTTCGCACTGAGGACCGACTTTAGACATGAGACCACACATCCTGTGCTGGGCCAGACAAATCAACCGCGGCGTCGGTCTCGATGGACATCTCTTAGTCCACGCGAAAAACGTCGTCAATGGTGGGTGCACGCCAGAAGTCCTCATTGCTAAAAGAGTTTGCTCAGCGGATCGCACCGTGCGTCAGCAAAGATAATCGCACGCATGTAGTTACTCTTTGGCAGTGGCAGCTTCTGCTACGGCCCCACAAACTACACGCACACGCCGACCCATCCCTCAGTTACGGCTTTTGTCAACCAATTTATTGGCTTTAATCCAAGGCATCATTGCGCGCAGTTTCTCACCGACGACCTCGATTTGGTGTTCGGCGTTCAAGCGGCGTCGACTCATCAATGTAGCTGCGCCGCTGGCACTCTCGAGTACAAAGCTCTTTGCGTACTCACCCGTCTGGATGTCGGCCAGGCACTGCTTCATCGCCTTCTTTGTCTCTTCCGTGACGACGCGCGGGCCCGTCACGTACTCGCCGTACTCGGCGTTGTTCGAGATCGAGTAGTTCATGTTAGCGATACCGCCTTCGTAGATCAGGTCGACAATCAGCTTGAGCTCGTGCAGGCACTCGAAGTACGCCATTTCAGGCGCGTAGCCCGCTTCGACCAGCGTCTCGAAGCCTGCCTTGATCAACTCTACGGTACCGCCGCACAGCACGGCCTGCTCGCCAAACAGGTCGGTTTCGGTCTCTTCACGGAAGTTCGTCTCGATGATGCCGGCCTTGCCGCCGCCATTGGCAATCGCATACGACAGCGCCAGATCGCGAGCCTTGCCACTCTTGTCCTGATACACGGCCACCAGGTGAGGCACACCGCCGCCCTGGGTATAAGTACTACGTACCGTGTGGCCAGGCGCCTTCGGGGCGACCATCCATACATCTAGGTCGGCACGCGGTTGCACGAAGCCGTAGTGAACGTTGAACCCGTGAGCAAAGACGAGAGAAGCGCCCTCCCTGATGTTAGGGGCAACGTCGTTTTTGTAGACGGTTGCGATTTGCTCGTCCGGCAGCAAGATCATGACGACGTCGGCCTGCTGCACGGCCTCAGCTATCTCGGCCACCTTCAGGCCGGCTTTCTCGGCCTTGGGCCAAGAAGCACCGTCCTTGCGCAGACCGACCAGTACATTTACTCCACTGTCATTCAGGTTTTGGGCATGGGCATGGCCCTGCGAGCCATAGCCGATGATCGCGACGGTGTTCCCCTTGATCAGACTAAGATCGCCGTCCTTGTCGTAAAAAACTTTCATGAAAAATTCCTTTCGGGTAATTGCTAGAGTTATGCCACAACGCGGGTCATACCGAACATAGCGAGCGCTGCTTGGACCACATCGCTCGCCTGAATGCGAGACACGACCTCAAGCGACTGTGCATATCCAACGGGAATACGTGGGGCGCCCATCCGGGCAATGCGGCAGCCTGTTGCCTGCGCTGCTGTCGCCGCGACTTCTGCACCAAATCCCGCAACCTGCACGGATTCATGCACGACTAACAAATTTCTCGTTCGCGCGCAGTCGGCAAGTACTGTCTCACGATCCCATGGCCAAATCGAACGTAAGTCAATGACACTTGCAGAAATGCCTTCAAGAGAGAGAACGGTATAGGCGCGTCGATTATGCGTTCCGGTCCAAACTCGGCCTGAAGGCCCTTGTACTGCTGGAAAATTCCACCGCGCCCGACGTCTTCCCCTACCACCACAACGCTCGGGTCCCGCATCATTGCATCGCGAAGCGCCTGCTGGGCGGCCTCCGCGTACGTGATCGTCTTCAGTACCATGTACCTGCCCCCACGGTCTGAACGTCTGTAAATGCATCAGCAGCCGGCGGCACAGGCGAAGCCTCCGCAAAATCAAGAGCTTCTTGCAGTTCCTGTTCAACCTCCGCGTTGACGCGGTCAATAAGAACCTGAGGTACCCTCTTTTCGACGAGGCGTTTCCTAGCCAGCCGCATCGGCTCCTCTCTAGCCGCAATTTCGATATCGACGGGGTCACGGTAGGCTTGCCCATCTGAAGAGAGGTGACCATGCATTCGCCGCGTAAGAGCGTGCATTAATCGCGGCCCATCCCCGGCCCGGATTTCTCCTACTAAGCGTTTTGCCAACTCGTAAACCGCTTCAACATCGTTGCCGTCGACACTTTCGGCTGGCACCCCTAATGCAACGGAACGCGCGACCACATCCTCTTCATGTCTGCGCCCTTCGCCAGGGTATGGCCATGGCCGCGGTGACTGCTAGTCAGAAGATCATCCCGCACGAGATGGGCGCAAACACCAGCCGCAACGCCCTCCTGACCAATGGATCCGTGCAGAGGTCCACGAATCTTTGTGCGTTCGTCAATTTTCTGACCAAGGACGGCAACACCGCCAATGCTGAGTTCTTCCGCCGCGAGCTCGAATGCGCGAATGCGCGCCATGCTGCGGTACAGGGAAAGTAGTTCCATAAGGTGAGGTTGGAGAAAGAGGCGAAGAGACCTCGCCGAGGTCAGAGAGCCATTTGCCCATTGGAGCGATGCCGACGTCGAAGGATGGGAGACACTCTGCGATCGAGTCTTTTTATACGAGACCAGGCAAAACACAAGAATGCCCGCCATCGACAGGCAAGCAAACACCCGTGATGAAGCGCGCTTCGTCAGAGGCGAGGAACACAGCCGCGTTGGCAATGTCCCACGGCGAACCAGGCTTCTTCATTGGCACCGCGTTACTCCGTGCCGCGACCATCTCCTCGATCGACGAATATTGAGCCGAAATTTGCTTGTATACCAACGGGGTGTCGATGACCCCCGGCATGATCACATTCGCTCTAATTCCTTGCGCCGCATACTGCAAAGCAATGGCGACGGTCGCTTGATTCACTGCGGCTTTAGAAGCGTAATAGGCGAAGTATGAGTACCCACTCCAACGAATTGCCGACAGCGACGAGATGTTCACAATAGCGCCGCTTTGCTGTTCAAGAAAGTAAGGTAGTACTGCTCGGACTGTTCGATGTATCGAACCGACATTGATGTCCATGGTGCGCTGGAACGCCGCATCATCGAGTTCCAGAGGGCCACCCGCAGGCGCAACTCCAACGTTGTTGTGCAGGATGTCCAGACGACCGAAGTGTTGAATTGCGGTCTGTACGGCTCTATTGATATCATCGGTTTGTGTCACATCGGCAACCACTGCAATCGCGTCATGGCCTTCCGCTTGGATTACCCGTGCGGCGTCCTCCGCCGCTTCGGCAATCCGGTCGACACAAATTACTGCAGCACCTTCCCGAGCATAAGCAACGGCGGTTGCCTTGCCATTGCTCCATTCGTTTGGCGGACCTCCCGCACCGAACACTATGGCTACCTTGTTCTTCAGACGATCAACCACGGTTTGTCTCCTTAATACTTTTAAAATTTGGAAACGATCATTGCCGAAATTCCTCACGCCACGAGCGTATCGGCATAACTCGATCATCGCACCAACGATTGATCAATCGAGTAAAGCCGGATATCTCGTTTAACCTGCTCAATGAGCATGCCTCAGACCGCAGGAACAGCACCAGCCCTAACCGAATCCTCAACGCACTGCACCGAGCGCGGGCAAATAGTCCGATCGTTTTTTATTGCGGCGAAGACGGACCTCAGCTCAGCCGACACCCACACGGTTCTCTGCGCTTCCCGCTCAACCATCCGAGAGAAAAAAATTTGCCGCTGCAGTAGTCGCTACTAGAAAGTAATGGTCCGCGCCAAGCATACGGCTTCCTTTTGACAAATAGCGATCACTGCGCTTTGGCGAACTCGACAGGTTCGATCAGCAGTTCAAACGTCACAAGGACCGGATTTTCACCCCGCCGGAGACGCCCCTCACTTAGCCCACCAAGATTGTCGACAAGAGAAACGTCGATTTGGGCGGCGAAGTCGCCCTCAGTGGTCGCCGAGACCAGCCCTTCGCGAATAAACACCTCGGTCACGAAGGGAACCACTTCGCGACCGTCATCGAACGTCGCACCAATAAGACTGCCAACGCCACCGCGCACCCGAGCGCGAGTAATCCCACGCGCTCTACATTCAGCTTCAAGCGCTGTGCAGAAATCCTCGTTCGGACGTACAGACATGGCGAACGCCCCACGCTCCTGAGGCGCAAAGGCAGCATCCGCAACTGGCTCGAACAGGGAGAATCCCGTTTCTGGGCTGGCGACAACTTCGAACGATGCTCCATCAAGCAACCATACCGATGCGTCGATCGGCTCGGAAATCACGGCGTCGTTCGGGAGTACGTGGCCACCAAGTCGCCGGCCACTGGCGTCATACCAAATACCGTGGCAATGAAGCCAAGGCTGTGATTGACGCTGACCCACCGTCACCGACGCACACTCCAGTCGGATAACTCCCTGGGGCCGGTACTGCTCGCTGAAGTACACAGCGTGATTCGGCGTAGACGAAAGGGCCGGCATGCAGTACGCGAAAGGATCAAAGCTTCCACCGTGAAGCCTAGCAACAGCGCTTTTCACATGGTTAGCCTCAAGAACAGAGGCCAACGTCGGAAGCAAGGCCTCGCCCGGTGGGAGCTTCACCTGAGCGTACCGGATATCGCAGTCAGCCGTGCAGCTCCGCTGTGGGGCAACCGGTCCCGGATGCTCAATGTGACGCATCACTTTTCTCCTTCACGATTTCAAGCTCCACGGAGACACCCCGTCGCGCAAGTTCATCTTTTACCAATCGCTTAGGCACTTTGCCATAGCCCGACTTAGGGAGCTCTTCCCAAAAATAGACCCTCTTCGGAATCTTGTAGCGCGCTATACGCGTGGACATCCAGTCGAGTAGCCGCTCCTCGTTCAGAGTCGCACCCGGTCGCAACACGCATACCGCGACGCCAACCTCCCCCCACTGATGGTCAGGTAACCCGAGAACGGCGACTTCGGCAACGTCCTCATGCGTAAGAATTTTTTCTTCGAGTTCACGAGGATAGATGTTAGAGCCGCCAGAAATATACATATCCGAGTGGCGCCCGGTGAGGTACACATAGCCATCGTGGTCCATGTACCCCAAGTCCCCAGTGCGAAACCAGCCATTACGAAACGCCTTCGCATTAGCAGCCGGATCGTCGTAATAGCCGAGAAAGACTGCTGGCCCCACAACGCAGATCTCGCCAGTCTCTCCATACGCCAGTTCATTTCCGTCATCGTCTTGAACCGACACCTCAATCCCGGTACGTTCATATCCACACGTGCCAGCACGAGCCACCGCACCTTCACCGCAGTGTTCCTGCGGAGGCAAGACAGTGATGTTGCCCGTCACCTCGCCCAATCCGTAGTACTGCACCAAAACGGGACCAAGCTTGTCAAGCGCGAGCTTCTTGTCGACCTCGTACATCGGCGCACCGGCGTACACGACGTAGCGCAAGCTCGAGTGGTCGCGCAAATCGACGCTGGGGTGTTCTACCAACATCTTCAGGATGGTCGGAACCGTGAACATGTTCGTAAGGCGATACTTCTCGATCAATTCAAACGCCTGATCTGCGGAAAACTTCTCGGAAGGTAGTAGCACGGTCTTCCCGCCCCGCGAAGCCATGATCAATTGATGCACCCCGGCTCCGTGCGAAAGCGGTGCGACGACCAGCGAGCCGTCGCGGTAATCAGTTCCCGGCAACAGGTCGGACAAGTGATTGTTGACCACGAAGGCCATCTGACCATGGGTAAGAACCGCAGCCTTTGGCTTGCCAGTGGTGCCCGAGGTGAATAGGAACCAGCATGGGGTATCGCGATCCACAGCGGCATTCGGCACAGTACAACCGAGTCCTGCTTCGACTAACTCAGCAGCACGGAGGCCGCCATCACGCGGCAACTCAGCGCCCGTGAGCCAAATTACCTGCGTCCTTGGCTGCGCCTTGCAAACAGCAGCGGCGTATTCAGGGAAGTCGCTTTGACACAAGAAAACCTGGCTCTTAGCCTTGCTCGCGATATAGACAACCTCGTCGGGCATCAGTCGAAAGTTCGTCGGAACCCAGATCGCTCCGAGTCGGAACGTCGCGAACATCGACTCGAACATTTCGTTGCTGTTTTTTGAGTGGACGAGAACGGTGCATCCCGGACCGACACCACGTTCGGCGAGGGCAGCCGCAAAGGCACTCACGCGTGCGTCAAACTCAGCCCAGGTCCAAGATTTATCGCCCCAGACAAAGGCGACGTGGTCAGACAACCGGCGCGCATTGTGGGTCGACCAATAGGCCAAATTCATCACCCGGGTCGACGTCGGCGTTTGAAAAACGGCAGTCATCGCGTGCGCTCCATGATCGAAACGTAGTTTGCCACCGCAGCCCCACCCATGTTGAATACGCCAGCCAGATTTGCATTGGGCAACTGCATACCACCCGCCTCACCGACCAGTTGCATCGCTGCCATGACGTGTTGCGAAACTCCTGTCGCGCCGAGCGGATGTCCGCGAGCCTTGAGGCCACCCGAAACATTGACGGGAAGCCGGCCGTCTTTTCTTGTCGTGCCCTCCCTGATCACCCGCCATCCCTGTCCGGCTGGTGCCAACCCCATAGCCTCGTATTCGATCATTTCGGCAGTCGTAAAGCAGTCATGCGTCTCCACCAGGCTAAGATCACTTAGATCTGCACCGGCACCCGCCAAGGCCTTTCGCCACGCGTGGCGCGCACCTTCAAATGCTGTCGGATCACGTCGCGACAGCGGCATAAAATCGTTCACCTGCACACGCGCCCTGAAGCCAATCGCCCGGCGCAGAGTTGCCGCCGTCTCTTCGTCCGCAAGGACCACTGCGGCAGCACCATCCGAAACCATCGAACAGTCGGTACGGCGCAGCGGACCAGCAACCAGCGGATTGCGCTCCGATACCTCATTACAGAAATCGAAACCGAGATCCTTGCGGACATGTGCAAACGGATTCTCCAATGCGTTCGCATGGTTCTTCGCGGCAATCATCGCCAGCTCTTCACTGTGGTTCCCGTACTTGTCGAAGTACGCCTGCGTGATTCGCCCGAAAATTCCTGCGAAGCCGGCGGGATTGTCCTCTTCTTTGCGATAGCACCCACTGAGCAAGATCCCCGGGATGTCACGTGAGGAGACGGCGGTCATCTTCTCTGCGCCAATGGCGAGCGCAATCCTGCCACGACCGCTCTCGATGAAGTCCGCCGCACTGTAGATCGCGGCAGTCCCGGTCGCGCACGCATTTTCCACGTGAAGCGCCGGAGTGAAGCGCAGTCCCGCGTTACCAAGCGCGACGAGCCCTCCCTCGAATCCCTGCGGCGTCAGCCCGTTGTTGAAGACGCCTACCGTGATGGCGTCAACTTCCGATGGCGCAACCTGGGCATGGTCAAGCGCAGCTGTAGATACGCGAGCAATCAGCGACTCGACGTCTGCATCGTCGAGCTTGCCGAACTCCGTATGAGCCCAGCCAACAATAACGGCACGTTTAGCCATGAACCAATCTCCTGATGAACAAACCGAATACCAACTTTGTTATTAGTTGGTCCGCATTTCGGACCTGCGTCTCGATGGTACAAACCTTTATTTGACAACGCAAGTTTAGGTGCTTAAATGCTTTCACGCAAATAAGTATAGATACTGGTCCGATATTTGGACCCACCAATCAAGACCATTTGCTAGAGGCGATCCACATATCG
>NZ_JANKOG010000062.1:0-10196 GCF_024656005.1 Burkholderia sp. SCN-KJ | reverse complement strand
GTTCAGAGCATTGATGCTGTTGCACGGCACTGGCGTAAAACTCTCACGAAGTTCACTACTGCCGGTGACCGTTCACGCTGGCGATGTATCAGAGCGATGCCTGTCGAGAGCGGGTTGCCTCGGAGTTCGTGGTATGAAACACCCGCTACCTGAACTTGCCTAATCGAAGCGGGAACTACTGCCACACCGAAGCCCGCTGAGACCAAGTTGGCTGCGGATGATATCTGCGGCGACTCCATGCCGATAGACGGAACAAATCCCGCAGCATGACAGGCTCCGACAATCGAATCGTAAAGATTTGGACCGATAGCTCGCGGAAAGGTTATGAACGGATCATCTGCCAAGTCTGCCAGATCAATGCGTTTGTGCTGACTCCGGGGGTGGTCTTCGGGCAGAACCGCAATCATGTCTTCGGAGACGAGCGGTTCAACCACGAGATCTCCACAATGTAGTGGAATGCGGACAAGGGCAGCATCGATCTTCCGTGCGTTCACCTTGTCGAGTAACGCCACGCTGTTGCTCTCTTCGCAGCTGATTACGATACGTGCATAGGCGTGCCGGAACTGCTGCATGGTCGAAGCCACGACCGGATGAAACACTGTCGAGCCAGCGAAACCGAGCAACAGCCGGCCAGTCTCCCCACGTCCCGCATTCTGCGCCTCGACGAGCGCCTGCTGGGCATCGTCGACGATGCGTTGGGCGCTATCGCGCAACAGTCGTCCGGCCTCAGTCAATTCGACCCGACGAGGATGACGGATAAAGAGTGCCGTGCCGACTTCGCGCTCGAGCTTGAGGATCTGCTGGCTCAGCGGCGGTTGAGCAATGCCGAGACGTGCCGCCGCTTCAGTGAAATGAAGGTGATCAGCGACAGCCAGAAAGTATCGTAGTTGACGAAGTTCCATATCTTTTTCGTCTCCAAAACCCTACTCCAAGATATTGGACTAGTAATAAATGGGATTCTAAACTTCTCAGCAATCGATGTGCAGCGTTTTGCTCGTCGCAATGACGACACATCGTAGGCGATCATACGGAGACAGAAGTGACTGCATTTCGCGCAGAAGCGTCCGGAACCAGGGACGAGACGGTTGGCAATTTGGTCACTATCCTACGCGACACTGTAGGAAAAAAGCATGTTCTCACGGGAGAAGCAGCTACGCGTAGCTACCGAACCGGCTTCCGATTTGGGGCGGGCTCCGCCTTAGCGGTTGTTCGTCCTGGAACCATTCTCGAACAGTGGAAGGTGCTCAAGGCGTGCGTCGCAGCGAATGTGATCGTGATCACCCAGGCCTCGAACACGGGTCTCACGGGTGGTTCAACCCCAGATGGTGACAAATACGATCGGCCAGTCGTGATTGTCAGCACGACCCGAATGAACAAGGTGTATGTAATTGACGAGGGTAGGCAGGTTGTGTGTCTGCCTGGGGCGACACTCGACCAGCTCGAGAAAACGCTGAAGCCCCTCGGCCGCGAACCCCACTCGGTGATAGGCTCGAGTTGCATTGGCGCTTCGGTGTTTGGCGGTGTCTGCAACAACTCTGGCGGCGCACTTGTTAGACGCGGACCAGCCTACACTGAGATGGCACTATTTGCTAAAGTGAATAGTGATTGCAAGCTGCAACTCGTTAATCACCTTGGTATCGAACTTGGTGAATCCCCGCTAGAGATCCTTGATCGGCTTGAGCGTCGTACCTTCTCGGATACCGACATCCAGCAAGACGCTGGGGCTGGCTCGGATCAAAATTATGCGAGCCATGTAAGTGAAGTCGATGCCGACACGCCTGCGCGCTTTAATGCGGATTCGAGGCGGTTGTATGAAGCCTCGGGATCGGCCGGAAAACTGATGGTGTTCGCGGTTCGCCTTGATACATTCCCGATAGAGCAGAATCCAAAGGTATTTTATATCGGCACAAATGAGCCTTCCGAGCTCACGGATATCCGGCGCCACACACTCCAGAAGCTTCCAGATCTTCCGATTGCAGGTGAGTACCTCCATCGTGATGCGTTTGATATTGCTGAAAAGTATGGAAAGGATATGTTCCTTGCGATTGACTATCTGGGGACGTCACGCTTGCCGGTCTTTTTCAGCTTGAAGAGTCGTCTCGACGCCATTTTCAATCGATTGGGATTTTTCCCACCAAACTTGACAGATCGCGCGCTTCAGGCGGTAAGCGAACTGTTCCCCAGTCACTTGCCAAAGCGCATGACAGCGTTTCGAGACAAGTACGAGCATCACCTTATGTTGAAGGTTTCGGCGGAAAGCGTTGACGAAACTCGCGCATACCTTGACGACTATTTTGCGGCTGCATCCGGCAGCTACTTCGAATGCACCAGCGACGAGGGTAAGAAAGCTTTTCTGCATCGATTTGCTGCTGCGGGTGCTGCTGTCCGATATCGCGCAGTTCACTCAGAAGACGTCGAAGACATAGTTGCGCTTGATGTTGCGCTCCGCCGCAACGATCGCGATTGGGTGGAGACATTACCGGCAGAAATCGAGACTGCGATCTCGATTAAGCTGTATTACGGACATTTTCTGTGTCACGTGTTCCATCAGGACTACATCGTCAAAAAAGGCAACGACCAGCTGAGTATCGAGCACCGGGTGTGGGAACTGCTGGATGAGCGCGGCGCGGAGTACCCGGCTGAGCACAACGTTGGGCACCTTTACGCTGCAAAGCCAGCGCTCGCGAAGTTCTACCGGGAGCTCGATCCCTGCAATTGCTTCAATCCCGGGATCGGCCAGATGTCGAAGTTCTTTAACTATCGAGAGACGATGGTCTAGCCTGTAACCAATGATCTATCTAATTCTGCCGTCCAAAACGTACTCCGGCGTGAAAGTTGATCGGTTGGTTGACGGGCCTAATTATTGTTCGCGTTTTCTCCCGCGATGGTTGGCACCGTTCGTCATGGAACTGACGCGGCCGTATTCAGTTGTGCCAGTGCATCAGGTAGCGGCTGATATCCCGGTGTGCTTCCTGCGCCGACAGGTAACCCGCTGACGGCGGTCACCCAGTCTTGAAGCTGTGGAACAGCGTCTCCATCGGAGTGCTGTCCAAACAGTTTCGGCGACGGCGTATGCTCGGCTATATCCGATAGCACCACTGGCGCTGACAGGATTTCCGACTCGCATACTGACCGGCCTGATCCGAGTGGAATAGCAACCCTTGTGGCCGAATGCGCTCATAGGCAATATCCCGAGCTTGCACGACCGAATCGGCATCCGGGCACGTTGAGAACGCCCAGCCGACGTCTCGGCGCGAGAACAAAGCAAGGGCAGCCAGGTAATGCCAACGGCCTTGTGCCCAGACACACGTGATGTCGACACACCAGACTTAATTCGGTGCATCAACCTTGAACGCACGGTTGAGATGATTCGGTATATCGATCCTCTCGACCGGGGCTTACTCGTACGCATGGCTGCCTGACTGCTTTCAGATCAACCGAGCTCTTCGATCAAGTGACTTGCTTTGAAGCGACCAATCGCCGTGCCTTCCTCGCGCGTCATGCCCATGATGCCACGGCCGCCAGCTGAGGCTCGAATCTCGACGAACAGTTTGTGCAACCCGCTGCGCAACGCCATACGCTCTCAATCTATGCGCTGAACGCGCTCCCGCTACGCATATAGACAGGGGCCGCGACACATCGAATATGTCGAGCGTTTCAGGGGGGGGCTGCTCCACGGAGAGATTTACCGATTGATAGTTTTGGGGTGTTTCCGGTCTGAAAATTCTTAAAGACACACGATTCGGTCGTAGGCGACCGGCTGAGCTCACGCGAGTCTGTGTGCAACGGAACGTCATCGTCGTGGGAACGAATGCAATTGACGTTGCGACGCATTTACCTTGTTGTACCTGTAACGGTATGCGTCGCGCCGACCTTGGCATCCAGATCGGCGACGGCGCCTTGTTCGGCTAGTCCCGCGAGGTTGCGGGCAGTGTCTCACCGCGAGCGTTGCCAGGTACGCCAATTCGCCGCGATCGAGACTGACGATGCACCTTGGAAGAATGTTTCGCTAGTGGGGGGCGACGTCGAATTTGCGACCAGAAATGTGCCGCTGCGCGCTACCGAGTCGGCTTTAAAACCATCGCACCATCGGAACGAGCGTCAGTATGGCAAAAACGCTTAGTGCAATTGATCGTTGCGAGCATCGATACAGAACTCGCGCTTACTTACACTCTCTCCATCAAGACGGGCTTCCCCACAAGCTAAGACCGACCAAATCTGGACAATATATCGAGATGAACGATCTCTACACGGAAGATCAGCGGATGATTCGTGATGCCGCACATGTTTTTGCCAGTGAGGTGCTGGTACCGAATGCATCGCGACGAGATCAAGACGGATATCTGCCCGACGAGGTCGTCTTGCAGATGGGCGAAGTTGGCTTACTTGGGATGATTGTTCCGCAAGAGTGGGGCGGCTCATATACGGATTACACGGCGTACGCGCTTGCGATCGAAGAGATCGCGGCCGGCGATGCAGCGTGCGCGACGATGATGAGCGTGCACAACTCGGTCGGTTGTGGGCCAATTCTTGCGTACGGCACGCCAGAGCAGAAGGAGCGCTGGCTCGGCAGCTTGGCGACAGGCCGGACTATCGGCGCATTTTGTCTGACTGAGCCGCAAGCCGGCTCCGAGGCGCACAACCTGCGCACGCGGGCGGAACTGCGTGACGGCAAGTGGGTGCTGAACGGCGCGAAGCAGTTCGTGACCAACGGCCAGCGTGCCGGGGTCGCGATCGTTTTTGCCATGACCGACCCGGAAGCCGGCAAGCGCGGCATTTCCGCGTTCCTGGTGCCGACCGACACGCCGGGCTTCATCGTCGGCAAGCCCGAGAAGAAGATGGGCATCCGCGCATCGGACACGTGCCCGATCGCGTTCGAGAACTGCGCGATTCCGGAGGAAAACCTGCTCGGCAATCGCGGCGAAGGGCTGAAGATCGCGCTGTCGAACCTCGAAGGCGGCCGGATCGGCATCGCCGCGCAGGCGCTCGGCATCGCGCGTGCCGCGTTCGACAAGGCGCGCCGCTATGCGGGCGAGCGCGTGCAGTTCGGCAAGTCGCTCTCCGAGCACCAGGCGATCCAGCAGAAGCTCGCCGACATGGCCACGCAGATCAACGCGGCGCGCCTGCTCGTGCATCACGCGGCGAAGCTGCGCACGGCGGGGCTGCCGTGCCTGTCCGAAGCATCGCAGGCGAAGCTGTTTGCGTCCGAGATGGCCGAGCGCGTGTGCTCGGACGCGATCCAGATCCACGGTGGCTACGGCTACCTCGCCGATTACGAAGTCGAGCGTCACTATCGCGATGCGCGCATCACGCAGATTTACGAAGGCACCAGCGAAGTGCAGCGGATGGTGATCGCACGACAGCTTTTGCTATAGCAACGTTTGTAGGCGTGTATCGGTTGTTTCGACGACCGTCACGTAGTGGTACCGAGCTAGTGCCAGGAAGTTGGGTTCGCAGCAGGGCTGCAATTGACGCACTGGCTATTCCGTTACGCGTTTGTGGCGGGGCCGGGCACACCATCAACATGAATTGGCCAACTTTGCATTGCATGCATTGCGGGGCCTCAATTAGGAAGCTGATCTATGAACACTAATCTGACGCCCCAGGCTGGGCAAACTGCGCTGACCGCGAAACTGCTTATCGACGGCAACTTCGTTGAATCCACGACGACTGAGTGGCGCGATATTGTCAACCCAGCAACGCAGCAGGTGCTCGGGCGTGTACCGTTTGCGACCGTCTCGGAAGTTGACGCGGCCGTGCAGGCCGCGCACGCCGCGTATGCGACGTGGAAGAACACGCCGATCTCCGCGCGCATGCGCATCATGCTGAAGTTCCAGGATCTTGTGCGAATGAATCTCAAACGGATCGCCAAGACGCTGACGGCTGAGCAGGGCAAGACGCTGCCCGACGCCGAAGGCGACATCTTCCGCGGCCTCGAGGTGGTCGAGCACGCATGCTCGGTCGGAACGCTGCAGCTGGGCGAATTCGCAGAGAACGTCGCGGGCGGCGTCGATACCTACACGCTGCGCCAGCCGATCGGCGTGTGCGCGGGCATCACACCGTTCAACTTTCCCGCGATGATCCCGCTGTGGATGTTCCCGATGGCGATCGTGTGCGGTAATACGTTCGTGCTCAAGCCGTCGGAACAGGATCCGCTGTCAACGATGGAGCTCGTTGAGCTCGCGGTCGAAGCCGGCGTGCCGAAGGGCGTGCTGAACGTCGTGCACGGCGGTAGGGAAGTCGTCGACGCGATCTGCACGCATCCGCTCGTGAAGGCAATCTCGTTCGTCGGTTCGACGGCCGTCGGCACGCACGTGTACAACCTCGGCAGCCAGCATGGCAAACGCGTGCAGTCGATGATGGGCGCGAAGAATCACGCAGTTGTGTTACCCGACGCGAATCGCGAGCAGACGACCAACGCGCTCGCCGGTGCAGGGTTCGGTGCAGCTGGCCAGCGGTGCATGGCCACGTCAGTCGCGGTGCTCGTCGGCAGTGCGCGCGACTGGCTGCCGGAGATCGTCGCGAAGGCGAAGGCGCTGAAGGTCAACGCGGGCTCTGAAGCCGGCACCGACGTCGGCCCCGTCGTGTCTAAAGCGGCGAAGCAGCGCGTCCTTTCTCTGATCGACGCGGGCGTGAAGGAAGGCGCGAAGCTCGAGCTCGACGGCCGTGACGTGAAGGTCGCCGGTTTCGAGGAGGGCAACTTCATCGGGCCGACGATCTTCTCGGGCGTGAAGCCCGACATGACGGTCTATACGCATGAAATCTTCGGGCCGGTGCTGGTCGTGATGGAAGTCGACACGCTCGACGAAGCGATCGCGCTCGTCAACGCGAACCCGATGGGCAACGGCGTGGGCATCTTCACGCAGAGCGGCGCGGCGGCACGCAAGTTCCAGAGCGAGATCGACGTCGGCCAGGTCGGCATCAACATCCCGATTCCGGTGCCGGTGCCGTTCTTCAGCTTCACCGGTTCGCGCGGCTCGAAGCTCGGCGATCTCGGCCCGTACGGCAAGCAGGTCGTGCAGTTCTATACGCAGACCAAGACGGTCACCGCGCGCTGGTTCGACGACGACACGACGGCCGGCCCGGTGAACACGACGATCCGGCTGCATTGAGCCGCGGAGGAGATGACCATGAAGATCGGTTTTATCGGACTGGGCCACATGGGTGCGCCGATGGCGCTGAACCTGTTGAAGGCCGGCCATGAAGTGCATGCGTTCGACCTGAGCGCCGATGCATTGCGCGCGCTGCAGGACGCCGGCGCGCAGGTGGCCGACTCGCCGCGCGACGCGGCATCGGGCGCGACCTTCGTGATCACGATGCTGCCGGCCGCGCCGCACGTGCGCTCGGTGCTCGCCGGCGAGAACGGCGTGCTGGCCGGCCTCGACGCCGGCGCGACCGTGATCGATTCGAGCACGATCGACCCGGCAAGTGCGCAGGCGTTCGGCGCGCTCGTGCGCGAGCACGGCGGCGCGTTCGTCGATGCACCCGTGTCGGGCGGCACCGGCGGCGCGGCGGCCGGCACGCTGACCTTCATGGTCGGCGGCAGCGACGCGGATTTCGAGCGCGTGAAGCCGGTGCTCGCCGGCATGGGCAAGAACATCGTCCACTGCGGCGCGACGGGGATGGGGCAGGTCGCGAAGGTGTGCAACAACCTCGTGCTCGGCATCTCGATGGCGGCCGTGTCGGAGGCGATGTCGCTCGGCGTCGCGCTCGGCATCGACCCGAAGGTGCTGGCCGGCATCGTCAACACGTCGACGGGCCGCTGCTGGAGCTCGGACACCTACAACCCGTATCCGGGCGTGATCGACACCGCGCCGTCGTCGCGCGGCTACAGCGGCGGCTTCGGCACCGACCTGATGCTGAAGGATCTCGGCCTCGCGAACGACGCCGCGAAGCAGGCGCGCCAGCCCGTCTATCTCGGCGCGCTCGCGCAGCAGCTGTACCAGACGATGAGCAGCCGCGGCGACGGGCAACTCGATTTCTCGGCGGTGATCCGCCTGTACCAACCGGCCACGAAGAAGGACGCCTCATGATCGAACTCGACTACGTCGACGACGGCGCGATCGCATGCGCGACGCTCAAGCGTCCGCCCGCGAACGCCTTTACCGCCGACGGGCTGCAGCAGCTGCAGGCAACCGTCGCCGCATTGAACGCGAACCCGCGCGTGCGCGCGCTGGTGATCACCGGCGACGGCCCGAAGTTCTTCAGCGCGGGCGCCGACCTGAACACGTTCGCCGACGGCGACCGCGCGGTCGCGCGTGCAATGGCCGCGCGTTTCGGCGCGGCCTTCGAGGCGCTGCATGACGCGCGCGTCGTGACGATCGCGGCGATCAACGGCTATGCGATGGGCGGCGGCCTCGAATGCGCGCTCGCGTGCGACTTGCGGATCGCCGAGACGCACGCGCAGATGGCGCTGCCCGAGCCGTCGGTCGGCCTGCTGCCGTGCGGGCTCGGCACCCAGACGCTGCCCTGGCTCGTCGGCGAAGGCTGGGCGAAGAAGATCATCCTGGCCGGCACGCGTGTCGACGCGGCGACGGCGCTCAGGATCGGCCTCGTCGAGGACGTGGTCGAAAGCAGCGCGGCCCGCGATGCGGCGCTGGCGCTCGCGCGCAACGTCGCCCGGCAGAGCCCGCATGCGGTCGCGTACAGCAAGGAACTGATCGGCCTCGCGCGCCGCGGCGTGCCGCGCGGCGCGGCGCTCGCGGTCGAACGCGAACGCTTCGTCGACCTGTTCGACACGAACGATCCGCGCGAAGGCGTGGCCGCGTTTCTTGGCAAGCGCGCGCCTCAGTGGAACACCGACGGAGAGCCACAACGATGAACACACCGGTCACGAATCACAACGCGTTCGCGGAGCTCGCGCCTGAGGTGCTGTTCCGCGTGGTGAACCGCGTGGCACTGATCACGCTGAACCGGCCGGCCGTGCTCAACGCGCTGTCGTACGCGATGATCGGCGAGCTGGCAGCGCTCCTCGAGCGTTGCCGCACCGACGACCAGATCGTTGCGGTCGTGCTGCGCGGTGCGGGCGATAGGGGTTTCTGCGCGGGCGGCGACGTGCGCCAGTTGTACAGAATGTTGGGCGAGGGCAGTGCCGACTGGCTGTCATTTTTCGTTGATGAATACCGGCTCGACTACGCGATCCACACGTTCCCGAAGCCGGTGGTTGCGCTGATGGACGGCGTGACGATGGGTGGCGGGATGGGGCTCGCGCAAGGAGCGGCGCTGCGCGTCGCGACCGAGCGCAGCAAGATCGCGATGCCCGAGACGCGCATCGGTCTCGTGCCCGACGTCGGTGCGACGCATTTCCTGTCGCGCATGACGGTCGAGCTCGAGCTGTACGTAGGGCTGACGGGCGCGGTGCTGTCAGGCGCCGACGCGCTGACCGCGAAGCTCGCGGACCTGTGCGTGCCGTCGTCGTGGCTCGATACGTTCGAGACGCGCATCGAGAGCGTCAAGTGGAACGGCGAAGTGTTGCCTGCGCTGTGCGAGGTGTTCGAGCCGCCATGCAACGTCGTGCCGCATGCGGCGCTCGACAGCCAGATGGAGTGGATCGTCCGTCACTTCGACAAGCGCTCCACCGTCGAGCGGATCGTCGCGACGCTGAAGCAGGATCTCGCGCGTGACGAGCTGGCGCGCGAGCATCGTCAGTGGCTGCAGGCAACGCTCAATGCGCTTTTGAGCCATTCGCCGACGATGCTGTGCGTAACACGCGAAGCGTTGCTGCGAGGTCGACAGATGACACTCGCCGAATCCTTCCGGATGGAACTCGACATCGTTGCGCGGGCGATTAGTGACGGTGATTTCCGTGAAGGTGTGCGGGCACATCTCGTTGACAAGGATCGCAAGCCGCGATGGGCCCCGATGTCACTGGTCGAAGTGCGAGCCGAGCGCACACGCGTGCATCTGACTTCGCTTTGGCGATGCGAGGCGCATCCGCTTGTGGCGCTAGGGCGCGATTGAGTTGAGATTGGCTTGTGCTTGTTAGAACTCTATCGGGAGCGTCTACAGGAGAATAGGGCTGATTGCGGCAATTGTGATCTTCCCCAGCTATTCTTGGATCACGGGAAGGCGCCATATGATCATTCAAAAGTCGTGCGAGAATTTTTGCCGTCGCGGGTGTAGCTCAATGGTAGAGCAGAAGCCTTCCAAGCTTACGACGAGGGTTCGATTCCCTTCACCCGCTCCACCACGGGCCT
>NZ_JANKOG010000061.1:0-10407 GCF_024656005.1 Burkholderia sp. SCN-KJ | reverse complement strand
CCAGATTCGGCGATCCGCGTCTACGTTCTCTGGAACCATGTATTGCTTGCGTCAGCGCTATCGCGTTAGACACAGACCATTCGGTATGTAAACTATACTCTTCAGTATTCAAGGTCAACAGGAAAAAATCTGCGACAGTGGCTCTCAACGCGGGTGCTTGAGATCGAGCACCTGAAGCTCACAATCGAAAAACGCGCCGCATGCAGTTCGGCCGGAAATCGGAAAAGTTGGATTGCCAGATCGAGCAGCTTGAACTGCGGCTTGAGGGCCTGCAGGTCGACGAAGGCGCCGCCGATGTTGCGGCCACTCACGAAACAGCCGCGTCGCGACGGTGCGAGCCGCAAGCCGTTGCCCGATCACCTAGAGCGTGAAGAGCGAATCCACTTGCCCGGTGCCGCTGACTGCCCTGATTGCGGTGGGCGGCTCAAGCCGCTGGGCGAAGACATCGCTGAGCAACTCGAATACGTACGGGCGCGCTTCCGCGTGATTCGTCAACGGCCGCACGAAGACAGGACGTCTGTGGGTCCACGTGCGCATTGATCGGCCGAGTGGCTCCGACGAAGCGCCGGCGGTCTGGTTCGCCTACACGCCTGATCGCCGCGGAGAGCATCCGCAGCGGCATCTCGCTCGCTGCGCCGGCGTGCTGCAGGCTGACGCGTGCCGGCTACGCCGGGCCGTATCGCGGCGACACGGATCACGCCAACGCAGCTCACGAGCGCAACGAGGCCGCACAGCTGCTGCGAGATGCCGCGAAAGCTGACCTCTGGGTGATTGAGGGAACTTACGGCTCGCTCGTCAATGAGATCTGTACCGACTTTACGGCACTGATCTGGCTGTGTCTGGACGAAGCGGAATGCGTTGAGAACATTCGCCAACGCGGTATACGTCGTCGAGGAGACGCGGCTTCCTTCGCAGCATCGTTGGATTGGGCTTCGACGTATCGAAGCCGTCAGGGGCCGAGTTCATACATTGGCCACCAGGGACTGTGAGGACTACCGGGCAAACAAGCGCGTTCTTCGATCACGCGATGCTGTAATGGTCTTCTTGGATAGTTGTGAAACGTAGCGTGTCGTCGCGACTCAGTCGCGTGCACGCGGCGCCTATATCGATACGGTAGTGTCTATATGGCGTTGGAGGTTCGACGCTTTACAACTCCAATCCTAAAAACATATATGCCGTTCAGGTCTTTAACTAAGCGGCATTAGGTATACTTTTTCCGAATTCAACGATCGTCAATCGTTGCTCTATGCAGTTCCGACATACCAACCCACGTCGCCACACGGGAACCGCTTCCGCTTCAACCTCGTCGTGGATACGAGCTCGCCGACTGGAAACGTAGCGCTGTTTGATACCAACACGCGATGCTCATCGTTGAATACGCCGCAGTCGACGACTGCTTTACTCAAAAGCGGCGCAAGCATCCTCTCGAAGTCATCGAGAAGGAAGTCGCCCGCCACCACGCCGATAAATCGGTCGTTTATCCGGATTGGACAAGCCAGCGTCAACAGATAACGATCAAGATCTACATATGGCCCTACAGCAACTCGACGACGCCCCTCTCGAGGCAGGCTCACCCAGTCCGCATTGAGATAGTCGTAAAACGCGCCGCGCCAAGGAACAACCCCGTTTTTCGTCGTATAGATCGCTCCCTCCACGTCGCGTTCGATACATTCGACCCAATGGGGTAGACCCTCGATCACGCCGACGTCAATGACGACTCCCATGCTGGAGACGATCGGGTGTGAGCTACCAAGCGCACGGACCATTCGCTGCTTACCATGCTGAAGATCCGTTGTCCCGATCGCTCCAGACGCATCTAGCAACGGCATAAGATCCTCGCGATAACCTTCGGCGAGTGCCTCCAACTGGACAAATGTTTCGTCGAGCACCGAGCCGATTTGGCCGGCTATGCCAACGAACGTGTCTTTCAAATCAGAGATTTTCGTGGCCATTTTCTAAACCGCTTGCTCCGCAATAGCCTGCAGGCGAAGACGAACAAGATAGTCAAACGTTTGGGACGCGTGAGCTCTCGCTAGCGAAGTCGCCTCCTGTTCGTCGCGCGCTTCAAGTGCTTCCGTTATCCGCTGCAGCGTCCGCTGGGCCTCGGCTCTATATGCGCCATCTTCGTGAGCAAGTCCGAACAGCCAAGTGTACTTCTCATAAATTTCCAGGAGTGCCGCGCTCAAGCGGACCGACTGCGCGGCAGACGCAAGCTCGACGTCAAATCTAGCGTGCGCCCTGCTTGCATCGCTCAGCGTTTGGCCGCTGTTAATGCTCCTGGCATAGTCGAGTAGGCGGCGGCGATTTGCGCTCGACGATCGACGCGCCGCCAATCCTGCACACTCTGAAAGCAACATACCGCGCCAATCTGCAAGGTCTCTCAGCGAAACTGAGGACATGTTGCAGAGTAAGCGGAGGGCATTCTGATGCACGGCGGTCGAGCGTCGACGCACCACCGTACCCCCACCTCGGCCTGGACGCGTCTCAACTAATCCCTCGGCCCGCAATTCCGCCAAAGCCTCACGCAACGAAAAAGCACTAACTCGCAACTGGCCCGCCAGTGCGGCTTCCTTCGGCAATAGCTCCCCGTCTTCCAAGAAACCCAAATCAATTGCAATTCGCAGCCGCGCAACGATGCTCGCGGTTCCTGACAAACCGCTTATGGGTGAGAACATCGCCGAGTGCCACGGTACCGCGTGCTGCTCTGAAGAACGCGTAGCGATCTCTTCCGGTGGCCTGCGGACTCGAGCTGCATCTCTTAACATAGGCGGGTGGATCTCTGCGCGGAAGACGGTTGGATGAAATCGGAAGGTGGCGAGCTTCGGCTACCAGCCCACGATCAAGCGAGGTTGACCGGTCTGCGTAGCGGAGGCAACCCCTCACTCCGTCGCCGATTATACAGACCGGACCGTCGTTGTTAGGGGCGTGCTCGAACGCCCCACCAACTCGACACTTCCAACCGATGCACATGGGTTGCAAGGAACGTGCACCTGCCAAAGCAGGACGGCATTGATGCGAGCTTTGCACCCTGGATAGTTGCAACATCTGTCGGCTAAACCTACCGGGCGCAAAACGAAAACGGCCAAGACTCGATGCTTGGCCGCCATGCACATTGCTATCAGGTATTGTAGTTCCCCGCGTCCCATTTATATTGCTTACGCCAATCCTTCGGCAATCCTGCGAATCGCGACAAACCAAGTTCCTTGATTGGAATGCTGCTCTCTCCTGTCAACGTCAGCTCCGCCATTGCCTTTCCGATAGCAGGCGACAGACCAAAGCCATGACCAGATGTTACTGCCACGAACATACCTTCCGGTCCGTCCACCTTATCAAGGACGATGGAATGGTCGGGCGTGAGGTCGATCACACCACCCCAGCAGCGCAGCAGCGGGACATTTGCTGCCGAGGGTAGCAGCTCCGCTACTCTTCTAGCCGCATTGCGGAGGATCGGCGTCGTCGGCTTCTCGGGCTCCGATGTCAGATCAACATCGATCCACTCGTGTGGTCCACCGTTGAAATGCAGGTTTCCACGATGAGTCTGGCGAACCGATACGCCGTTCCCAATCATTGCGAAAGTGAACATAGGGGGCAACGGTGCCGAGACCATCGCTTCAAGTCTGGCTGCAGCGACAGGTACATATCCGCCGACCATCTCCGCAATCAAACCTGCCTGCGGGCCAGCGCAGTTGACGATACGCGGGGTTGAGATTTCTCCGCTCGGCGTTTTGATCCCCGAAATTGCACCGCCCGACGTCATGATCGACAATACAGGCGAATTCTCCAGAATCGTCACACCGCGATCACGTCCTGCCCAAGCAAACGCCTGAGCCGTGCGTTGCGGATTGGCATGCCCACCATGAGTCGTATGGATCCCGCCAACGACCGATTCGCTCAAATAGGGTAGCAGTTCCCGCGCTTCCTTTCCATCAACCAGGCGGAAAGGAAAGTCAGTCTTAGAGAATGCAGCATATGTGGCCTGCATATCTTCCCATTCATACGGAAATGCAGCCCACAGACGACCGTTCGGGCACCACTCAGTCACGTACCCGAGTTCGTCATCCAAGGTATTCCAAATCCGCTCCGCTTCCGCGGCAACTCGCGCTTCGATGGGCGTTTCGCCGCGAAGGCTCAAATACCCACTGGCACGGCCCGACGCCTCCCAAGCAGCTTTACCCTTGTCCAATACAACGACTTTCGCTCCGGCTTTCGCGAGCCAGTATGCAGTCGAAAGCCCTACAACTCCAGCACCTACAACAGCTACATCAGCGGTTTCCATGAGACTCCTCTGCATATTCATTCGCCTCGATCGTTGCTGCATCGACCAACCAGACTCGGTTCATATCATTGGTGATCGGACGGCGGAGCAGGCCAGTACAGCCAACCGGCGCGCATCTCTTCAGTCTCGTCATAGTCAGCGATGATTTGCAGAGGAATGGGGCGTAACGGACAGCGATAAGACCCTGGGGTGATTTCTTCAAGGGCCTTTCCGGCCGCGTTCGCAAGCAGCATGGAAGACTGATCGCGGCAGCGCTTTCCTTGGCAATGTCCCATCCCGACGCGGGTCAGCCGCTTCACCAGATCTTGGCTAGACTGACCGATCTCCGAAAGGCCTTCGAGACCACCACACGGCACCCGATTTTGTGCTTTGAGGTAACCCGGAGGACTCACATTCAGCAATTCCTGACGTGATACTTCCTCGCATTGACACACCATAACATCCAGCCCCTGGACACGCACAAATGCGTCCAGCCACTCGGTCGGCGGATAGTTGGCAGCCGTTCCCTGACACTCGATGCGCCGCTCTGCATCGACCGGCAATGCGTCGCCACTACCCACGTTCGCCGCGATGTAGCGTGCTGCTCGCCGCCCCTGTGCTTCTGCCTCGGCCTGATCAAGCAACATAGTTTCCGTCAATCCTGCGCCGTCGCCCACTACGAACACGTTCGGAACACTCGTTTGCATGTTGGCACTTACAACAGGCACCCACCCTCCGAGCTCGCGTCGAAATTCGGTCTTACAGCCGGTGACCGAGGCGAATTCGATGTTCGGAATCGCACCAAATGCCATACAAATGGTGTCGCACGGAATCTCGATCGCGCTTCCATCGATGGGTTGACGCATTTCGTCTACACGAACGAGTTCAACTCCATTGACCTCGGTTTCACCGATTGCGCGGCGGACGGCCGTCGAGAGATGAAACGCGACGCCTGCGTTCTTGAGGTTCTCAGCCAATTGGGGGTCGCCTTGTACGTCAGGCATGACCTCAACAATAGCCGCGACGGATACCCCCTTCGAGAGCGCCAACTGCGCTGTTCGCAGGCCAAGGTTGCCACTGCCGAGAATCACAATCTTCCCGCCGCCAAGTGCTTCGTAACGCGACAGCAGAGCGCTTGCTCCATTGGCGCCGAGAACGCCCGGCAAGTTCCAGCCCGGGAATGACAGGATGAGGTCACGAGTTCCCGGCGCAACAATCAGATAATCGTAATCGAGCAACGAACTGCGCTCGGCATCCGCAACGCCAATCTGATTTACCTTCTGATAAGTATTGTTTCTGCTCGGCCGAAAGCTTCCCCAAACTGCGGTCCCGGTGATGACGTCGACTCCGCCCTCGAGACACAGCATCAGAGGTTCGTTGGAACCCAAAACCCGCTCTGCAATTAGCCCCTGATCGGCCAGAACTGACGGAAGCCGCGCACCGTAGAAATACGGCGCATCGAGGCTCATAGCCGATACTTCTTGAGGATGCTCATCGAAGAGCGTCACCTGCATCCCTGCGCTTGCGGCTTCAAGAGCCGCCGCGCAACCCGCTGTGCCGCCACCAATAACAATCACGCGCTTAGATGTCGTTTCCATAGTCACACTTACAAATTTTCCGAACGCAGTTCTTTTACTCGTTCCACGAACGCAGGCAAAACGTCCTTCACATCCCCGACGACACCGAAACGGGCCACTCGGTAGATATTCGCATCCGGATCGTTATTGATCGCGACAACGGTCTTGACCCCTGAAATGCCAGCCAGGTGATGCACTGCGCCAGAAATTCCGACGGCGAAGTAGACATCCGGGCGAATTTTTACGCCGCTGAAACCAACTTGCTTGGAAGGTGGAATCCAGCCAAGTTCCACTACAGCTCGGCTGCCACCTACTCCAGCACCCAATGCAGCTGCCGCGTCATCAATCAACTTCCAGTTTTCCTTGCTGCCAATGCCAAGGCCGCCCGAAACAACAACCCGCGCAGTCTTCAGTTGCGGACCGACCCCAATGGGGTCAGCAATCTCCTCTAGAACCTCAGCCAGAGTATTGATTTCCGGCGCGTCGATCCTGTGAATGGCGCCCGCAACACCGGACTGCTCAATCGGCTCATTGCCACCTGGAGCAAGTATCGCCATACGCAACGGCCGGTTAAATAGGTACTCCGCCCTTGCAGCTCCACCGCTTACCGACTTCGTCGCCACGATTTCGCCCTTGTCAACTGCAATGGCAGTGCACGATGTAACGAGAGCAGCATCCAGTCGCGCGGCCAATCTAGGAACCCACTCGTTGGTTTCGGAGGACTGCTGGAACAGAACAAAGTCCGGCGACACCGCATCGATGATAGCTTTAGCCGAGGCGACGTACGCATCGCTAAGATAAGGCGTCAGTCGTACGTCATCCACACAATAGATGTCCGAACCAGCCATCTCGCTTAGTTGAGTCGCAACCTTCTCAATTCCGCTGCCAACAATTGCCCCCGCCACCGATGTATCGAGAACCTGTGAGAGTTGTCGCGCCGCCGCGACAACCTCTTGCGTGCCCGCGAGCAGTACCCCATTCGCAGCGGAACCAAAAAACAGAACGCCAGCCATCAGATCACTCCTTCTTCGTGCAATCGATCTGCGAGAGCCCTACCCGCTGCCGCGCCATCCCCCGCTGAAACAATTTCCGCGTGCACTGCGCCGACCTCTGGAAAATAGATTCGACGCAGCACCATGCTCGGCGCAGGCAATTCAACGCCAAGATCAGCGGGCTTAAGTGTTGGAATCTCCGCTTTCTTCGAGCTCATGACCCCTTTTAGCGATGGCGAGCGGGGTTTGTTGGCCTCATTCGAAATACCCAGCAAAGTCGGCAAAGCCGATCGAACGTGCTGGACGCCGTCATCGGTCAACCGCTCAACATGAACTCCCGCTGCCGTTACTTCAACCAGTCGCTTGACAGGCGACACTGCGCTCAGGCCGAGCTGCTCCGCGAGACGAAACAGAACCTGCCCATTATCGGTGTCAGATGATTGCCGGCCGCACAAAACGAGGTCCACCGGTTGAAGCGTCCGAATTGCCGCCCAGAGTAACGTCGCAACCACGGCAGGATCAGAGTCGATGCCGCCCGTCCCTTCAACATGAATCGCTTTGTCCGCGCCCATCGCGATTGCACGGCGGAGATGAGCCTTAAGCGCCTCGCTCCCGACACCCAGTACTGTGACTGAGCCGCCGATCGCCTCACGAATCTTGAGCGCTTCTTCAACGGCGTTGACGTCGTAACCGTTGGCCACGTCGCTTACGCCAGCCGGATTCGCAAGTGACTTCCCGTCAGGCCCAAGTACCAGACGCTCTGCCGGAGTGCTGGGGTCATGGACCTGCTTTAGTGTTACTACAATATGCATTTGTCTCTCCATCCGAATAGGCCGACCAATCACACTTTCGTCGGCCAGCAGGCTCCCGCCTCAGTTTCGCCTTTACACACTAGGGATATCCCCTACGCGCCCGCTCGGGCACCAGCACGACTATCGCGCACGGGACGTTCACGCACAAAAATACGACCCATAGATATAATAATTTGACCTCTCGGTCAGTATGCACCATCCTGCCGCGATGTCAAAAAAATTCAGGTCCCACCAACGATCAAAACTCTCGCGACTCTCGCAAGACAACGGGTCCACGGCTCGAGCAGCCGAACAACAGCTCTCGACCAAATCGGCGAGCCCGAACGCTGTCCTTGCGTATCGCAATTTCCGCGATATATACTAGGCGGTCAGTTTTTTATTATCAGCAGTTTTTCAAGCGCCGTCAACGAACCCACGTCCAGCGTGGCACAAGGGTTTCGGGCTTCCGAGGCCTTCAGGCAACCGAGGGGTACTCGGCAACCGGACGCCGGGAGAGCCAGGACCAGCCGTATCGTGGGCGAACAACTGCCCACCGCTGATAACGAAACGTGGACATCGGGTCCCCCCCAAATCATCGATGCATCGGAGGTCAAGATGAAGGTACTGGTGGCAGTTAAACGCGTGGTCGACTATAACGTCTCGGTTAGAGTCAAGTCTGACAATACAGGGGTTGACATTGCAACAGCCAAGATGTCGATGAATCCCTTTGATGAAATTGCAGTTGAAGAGGCGGTACGCCTGCAGGAATCTGGGGCGGCAAGCGAAGTTATCGTCGTCTCGTGCGGCGTCGCCCAAGGTCAAGAGACACTACGAACCGCATTAGCCATGGGAGCCGATCGCGCCATTCTCGTGGAAACTCAGCACGAACTTCAACCGCTCGCCGTCGCGAAGCTCCTGCATTCCCTTGTTGAAGAAGAGAAGCCTGGTCTCGTCATTGTTGGCAAACAAGCGATTGATGACGACTCCAATCAGACTGGTCAGATGCTCGCGGCGCTTGCCAGCATGCCGCAGGCAACATTCGCCTCAAAAATCGTCATCGCCGATGGAAAAGCAACTGTCTCTCGCGAGGTCGATGGAGGTGCCGAAACACTCGCCCTAACGCTTCCGGCCGTCGTGACGACGGATCTTCGCTTGAATGAGCCACGCTACGTCACGCTGCCGAATATCATGAAAGCGAAGAAAAAACCTCTCGCAGTAACGACGCCGGACGAATTGCGTGTGGACGTCAAGCCTCGCCTTAAAACACTCCGAGTCTCTGAGCCGGCGAAGCGCGCAGCTGGTGAAAAAGTCCCGGACGTCGCCACACTGGTGGCAAAGCTCAAGACTGAAGCCAAAGTGCTTTGAGAGAATGCGGAGATTGATGAAATGACGATTCTGGTAATTGCGGAACACGACAGCGCCTCAATCAAGGCGGCGACCCTGAATACGATTGGGGCAGCGCAAAAGATTGGTGGTGACATCCATTTGTTGGTGGCAGGTCACAACGCACATGCCGCAGCAAACGCAGCCGCAAAGATCGCGGGCATCAGCAAAGTGCTTCTGGCGGACGCACCGCACTTAGCGGATGGCTTGGCCGAAAACGTAGAGGCGACGGTACTCAACATCGCGACGAATTACACTCATGTCCTTGCGCCCGCAACCGCCTACGGAAAGAACGTTTTGCCGCGCATCGCAGCAAAGCTCGATGTTGCGCAAATTAGCGACATTACTGCCGTCGATTCGGCTGACACGTTCCAGCGCCCCATCTATGCTGGCAATGCGATCGCAACAGTGCAGTCGTTTGATCCAATCAAGGTGATCACGGTTCGATCTACGGCGTTCGATGCAGCATCGGACGACGGCGGGAACGCTGCAGTCGAGCCGATTTCTCCCGCTGCTGCGGCTGAGCGCATTCAGTTCGTCTCGCGGGAAATGGCCAAGCTTGAGCGGCCAGAACTCACAACCGCCACCGTAGTTGTGGCCGGAGGCCGCGGACTCGCTGCCAAGGAAAACTTTGAGTCCGTGCTTACGCCGCTCGCCGACACGCTGAACGCAGCAGTCGGTGCATCACGCGCAGCGGTCGACGCTGGCTATGCCTCAAATATCTATCAGGTCGGGCAAACGGGGAAAATTGTTGCACCTCGCCTGTACATTGCAGTCGGCATCTCCGGGGCGATTCAACATCTCGCGGGCATGAAAGACTCCCACGTTATTGTTGCGATCAACAAGGATGCTGATGCACCTATTTTCAGCGTCGCCGATTATGGTCTGGTTGGCGATTTGTTCGAGGTAGTACCTGAGCTGGTCAAGGCATTGCATTAAAGAGAAAAAGTCTGCCCAGAGGGTATGGTCGCACGCACACCTCTTGCAGCGAGTTGCCCTTCTGGAAACCTTACTCATTAACGGAGTTGTCGATTTATGGCAGTTGACGCCGAAATCCTGACCCAAGAACGCGAATCGATGGAATACGACGTCGTGATCGTCGGCGGCGGCCCCGCCGGGCTGTCGGCCGCGATCCGGCTCAAGCAGCTGGCCGCCGAGAAAGGCACCGAGATCGGCGTGTGCGTGCTCGAGAAGGGTTCCGAGATCGGCGCGCACATCCTGTCGGGCGCGGTGATGGACCCGCGCGCGATCACCGAACTGTTCCCCGACTGGAAGGAACGCGGCGCGCCGCTCGATGTCGAGGTGACGGAAGACCGCTTCCTGTTCCTGTCCGAGAACAGCGCGGTCACGACGCCGAACTGGGCGCTGCCCGCCAACTTCCAGAACCACGGCAACTACGTGATCTCGCT
>NZ_JANKOG010000060.1:0-11336 GCF_024656005.1 Burkholderia sp. SCN-KJ | reverse complement strand
TGCGTTGAGCCTGTGTTCCAGCGCGACCGCCGCAACCGATACGCCGATTCCCTGGCAGGCAGCAACCACCTGCGCCTTAAACTCCTCGCTGTAGCGTCGCCGCCGACGACGCTCCGGGAGTGCTTCCGATTCGATAGTGTTCACGTGTCCGCTTATTCGTTAGGTGGACACGATACTCCCAAGCTCCTCGGTCAAACTCAAGACGGGTTGGCTAGCCGCTTACAGTCATCAGTCGTCTTATGCACGCCGGTGCCGCCACCAATCGCTCAGGCAAAATGCGGACACTAATCGTCGAAGCTCGCGCGCGGTTTGCACGGCCGCTCACTGCACCTACGATCGATACTGGTCAGTTAAGGCAGACTCACGACGGTCATAGGCATACAGGTTCGCCAGACCCTTGGCGAGGGAGGGGTAAAGTTGTTGCGCCATGGCCTCGGGCTGGATCACCTCGGGACCGTCTCCTCGCCCAAGGACCAAATCAGGTCCCTGGGCAAACAAGCATCGCTTGATTTGGAGAATGGCGAGGCCCGCTCACAAGCCCTGTAAAAGCCCTCGAACTTCCCTTTGAGGATCATCGACCAGCTTCGACTCCGATCCGAAGACCATGGTCGTGCGCGAGGAGGAATCGTACGTCGGCCACGGCAAATCCTTCGTCGAAGGATTTCCGCTCCGAGCAAAGCTTACCCACGCGTCGAACATATGACGGCCCACAACGGCTCGCTTGTTGTCAGGATCGGCTGCAGCGCGCAGTGCATCGGTATCCTCTCCGTCCCACGCCGTACCGTATTCGTCGAGCGCAAAGATAAAAGGCAATTCCACCCCATGGACGGCCCATTTCCCCCGGAAGCACGGTGTCTTCCACGCGCATTCATACATGTAGACCGGCGCCCCCTGACGGGCGATGAGCAGCTCCGACTGAATGACAGCGCCTTTCCGGAAGCTGACATCAGATGTGACCCGGACGGCCATCTCCGCGTCTGAAAGATCGGGCATCAATTCGCGATACTTTCGGACGATGGGAACCAATTGCTCCACACTGAAGTTGTACAGCAATTGATTCTTCGCGCACAGTCTTGCAATATCCACATCCGCCTTCAATGGACCATACATGTCGAGCCCAACGTACGTCGTCGCCTCGTCGCTATTCACGCCGATTAGAAACGGAATGTCGCGCACAAAATCGGGCGCGTCATCACGCCAGACCATGTCAGGCATGACGCGCCCATCAACCGTGGGACCAAACGCAAGATACGGCGTATAGTGAGTGTCGGTTTCCGCTGCAACTTTATCGAAGCACCGAACGAGCGTGTCGGTCGGCACCGCCTGGAGCGCTTGGATGTCACCGCGCTTGAGCTGGAGGGTATCGAAAACGGCGTCGGTCAGCATCGATGCTTCGCGAGCGGTCCGGATTTTCATTACCGAGCCGCTCTGAACGATGGCCTTGTGAAACAGCCCCCGCGCAGCCGGCATACCGCAGAGCGTCGTGATCTTGGCCCCTCCGCCCGACTCCCCGAACACGGTGACGTTACTCGCGTCACCGCCGAAGCGCTCGATGTTGGCTTGCACCCACTTGAGCGCCTCGATGATGTCCAGGTGACCTGCATTGCCTGACGTGCCGTAGCGTTCGTCGTCGCCCAGGTAGGTATAGCCAAAACCGTGCAGACGATGATTAACCGCCACCGTAATGACGTTGCCACCCTTGGCAATATTGCCGCAGTTGTACCCGGGCGCATGGCCTGAGCCGAACGAATAGCCACCGCCGTGGAGCCACACCATGACCGGCAATCGTGATGACTCAGTGGCACTCGTCGGGCAATAGACGCTCAACATCAAGCAATCCTCACTCGCCGGGCCAGGATCGAGCCAAACCGGAAAGTCAGGGTTGGTTTGCGCACAATGATCGCCGAGCACAAGCGCATCGCGAATGCCGGTCCAGGGCGTCACGGGCTGTGGGGGCATGAACCGATTCGCTCCAGCAGTGTTAGCGCCGTATCGAACGCCTAGAAAGGACGCCAGTCCATCGCTCACACGGCCGCGCAGTTTGCCGTACTGGGTCTCGACGACCTTAAACGAGTCCTCGGCATGTCCACCAATATTTTTGTCTTGCTCAACTGCAATGTTCACGATCTCGATTCCTTAAGTGAATATCAGTCATTGGACCGGCGCGCGGGCACACGCCCGATCGCTAGCGCCCGGCGACTCGACCGCTGCCAACATGAAGTTAGGAAACGCACGCTTTATGAAGACCGCACACGTTATGCGATCGATGGCCCGAGTCGCATCAAATCACCTGCCGCCCGATAGCACGATAGATTTCCGGCCGCGCCCGCTTCAAATACCGCGCATAAAGGACACCAAGCAAGAGCGTTCCGAAAACCACAGCGATCAGAGCCTGAGCAACCCGCACATTTCCAGTCAAAACGCTCATATTTGCCGTTGCCAGCCACCCGACGAACGAAAGGAGAAAGAAACTCACTGTGGGCGCAACTTTCGTTCTCCAAAAACTCTGACCTTTCATATTGCGCACAAAGAACACCAGTACTGACAATGACGTCAAAATCAGCAGCAGTAGCAAACAATACCCGCCAACTCCGGTCAGTACCGCAAACGCGCCAAATGGCTTGACTCCGCTCTCTATCACACCGATCAGAATAATCAACATCAAGCCGGTCACCACGACCGAGGCACGATGAGGCGAACCATGGCGTTCATGTACAGTCGCCAAGGCACGCGGAAACGTGCCATCAAGCCCCAAGCAATAGATGTATCGAGAAAGGATATTGTGCAGGGCGAGCAAACAGGCAAAAACGCTCGAACACAGCAAAGCATTGACGGCTTCTAGACCAGCCTTACCCAGATAGAGGCCGATCGCGTTCAGGGAGATCTGTGACGGGTCCGCTGCAGCCCTCTCCAACACCAATTGGGGGCCGTACGCACAAATCAAAAAATATGATGCCGAGCTGAATAGCGTGGCCATGACCAAGATCGCGCAATACGTCGCTCGTGGAACAGTCACCTCCGGATCACGAGCCTCCTCTCGGAATACCGCGGTAGCCTCAAAGCCTGCGAAGCAGGTAACCCCAAACAGCAGGGCGAGCCCTACGGAACCCGATGTAACAGCGCCAGGAGTCAGCCATGATGGCGACAAGCCGGCGGCGCCCTTAGCCACAGCTACGGCAACTTGCCATACGAATACGATCAACACTTCGCAGATCAGAGCGAGCGTGAGAGCGCGAGCCGAAAACGTAATGCGCAAATAGCCAAACACGCCCACTGCGGCAAGCAGGATGAGTGAATATCCCCACCACATAAGCGGCTCTGCATTGAACAGATGCTTCACTAATGAAGCGCAGACTATGCCGGCATAGAGGCAGACGCCGATCATCATGAAGCCATATGCGAGCATCGCCATCAGCGCGCTACCAAGTCCCAACGGGCGCCCGATCCCCGCGGTAATGTATGCGTAGAACGCACCCGCATTGGGTACGTGCTTCGACATTGCAGTAAACCCCACGGAGAAAATCAGAATGAGCGCCCCAGCGACCACGTACGTGACTGGAGCACCCAGCCCGTTGCCGAGGGTCATCATGACACCCATGCCGGTGACAACGGTGAGCGGAGCGTTATACGCCAACACTGTAAATACGATTTCCAGCATCCCCAGTTGCCCGGAAAGCGTGGCGGGACGACTCTCACCGGCGCGTGCTGGGCACTCCGGCAGCGCGGCCCCTTCTTTACTGTCGATAAACGTATTCACTCCCCCTCCCGCCTTTCGTTCCAAAGTAGTCCACCTCCGGCGCAGCAAGCCAGTTGCGTCCTGGCGACGCCTGGCTCAACAAGAGCAAACAAGCGACGAGAATGCGGACTCTGCATCCATGCAAATGACGAGTCACCGTCTCCAAGAGCCGTTCTTCCAGCGGTCGCCCCTCTCGCTGCGCGATACGTACCCATCGGTCAAATAACACGAACAATGAGTACGATGAAGTGAACTTTACGGGAGCAAAAGTTTTTGTACAAGAGTTTTCGGGAACCCCGGCGCAAGCATCACGTTGGAAGCCGATCCAGCCGGGCGATCCGCAGCCCCTACAGTACTTTCCCTAATCTGGCACACAATTTAGGGCATCACACAGCAGGCTGTGCGTGGACACTTCTGTCACGCCAACACATTTGACTGACAATGCTGCTGTTGACGTCTCGTGCTCGATTCATCGCTAGCGCGTCATTCGACAAGCGATCCATATCGGTCCGCTTCAATAGGCCTGATGGAAGAGAGATTCATCCGTCGAATCGTCGCCCGAGACGCGCGCACTATTCATCACTTCCTTCCCGAGTTTCCCCGTCCGGACTCGACGCGCATCACTAAGGCACGCCGGTGTGAACACCGGCACAATGGCAGCAACAATATGCCGGCATCCTGCAGCAAAGGCACAGCGATGCCCCAAAAGCCCGGTGCCCCCTTCCAGGGATAAACCCACAGTCACACGCCCTCGTCTTCGCAACCTGCTTGCGCACGGCGTGCGCCGACATATTGGTGTACATGACGCCGTAGCGTTCGGCATTGGCCTGGATAATCGATTCGAACTCCCTATCGGGCGTCGCCACAAGAGCCCCCGCCCGAAACGTTCACCGCTCCATCGCATCACCTATCCAGGCGGCAGAACGGTTCACCGCCTCTTTCGCTCTCGCACAAGCCGCCGACATTCGAAAGAACCCATGAATCATCCCGTCATAGCGCCATCGAGTAACTGGCACACCGGCGTTACACACTCGATCAGCATAGGCTTCACCCTCGTCGCGCAACGGATCAAATTCCGCCGTAACGACAAGCGCCGGCGGCAAACCCTCCAGCGACGGCGCGCGAAGCGGACACGCATACGGATGTCGCGCCTCCTGTGCATCAGCCAGATACTCGCTCCAGAACCGGATCATCGCCGCGCGCGTCAACGAGTAGCCCGATTGGTTTTCGATATAAGACTTGTTAGCGGGCGTGTGATAGTCCGTCACTGGATAGATAAGCGCCTGCGCGCGCAGATCCGGGCCACCTTTGTCCCGGATCTGCAGCGCAGTCACGGTGGCGAGATTTCCGCCCGCGCTATCGCCGGCGACGACGATTTTCGTCGGGTCTATCGACAGCATCTTCGCGTGTTGCGCGATCCAGCGGACTGCATCGAGGCAGTCGTCTATCGCAGCGGGAAACCGATGCTCCGGCGCGAGACGGTAGTCGACCGAGATCAGGGTAGCGCCGCTGCCAACGCAAAGATCCCGACAGAGCTGATCATGAGAGTCGAGGTTGCCGATCACGAAGCCTCCGCCATGAAAATAGGCGATCGCACCACGGCTTCGCTCAACCACAGGTCGATACACACGCGCGCCTAACACGCGCCCCGCAAGCGGCATCTGGATTTCAATGACTTGACCTACAGCGGTGCGCTTCTCCAGCGAAGGGAATGTCAGTCGCGCGCGCATCACGTCGACAGGAAGGCTTTCCATCGGCGGCTCGCACTCGAGTTCCTTCAAGATTGCGACGATTTCAGAATCGAGCGGCATTGCCTTTTACTCCAAAATCATCGGGAAGTGTCCGTCACCATGCGAGGGTGTCGTCACAGTTGCGCGCTACTGGAATAAATACAGCGCCCGTCAGAGGGCAAGCACTGCATCGCGGACGCTCGACCGCGGATCATCGGCTATACCGGAACGTTCGCCGAACATCATGGTCGCGCGCTTGGTCAGGTCGTACGGTGTCCATTCGAGCCCTCGAGTTGACGGATTGCCGGTTTGAGCAAAGGAAGCCCACGCTCCGATCATCTGCTTGCTAACCACGCTCCAATGATTCTCGGGATCCGCGGCGGATCTTGCTGCATCGCTGTCCTTCCCATCCCAGGCTGTGGGATAGTGCTGCACACCAAAAACGAATGGAACGTCAATAGCATGGGGAGCCCATTTCCCACCATAACAGGGCGTCTCCCATGTACATTCGTACATGTAGACGGGCGCGCCGCCCGCACGCACGCGCATCTCCGCTTGCAGTACCGCCCCCCTCCAGAATCCAATATCGGTCGCAATTCTAACCAGTAGCTCCCGGTCGTTCAGACCAGGCATTTTTTGGCGGTAAAGTGGGATGAGGGGACGCACCTGCTGCTCGTCCGCCTTCCCTACCAGCCCAAAGCTCGCGATCCTCTTGGCCAGCACCCTATCATCAAGAATTGGCTTGAACAGTTCCTTATCAATGAATAGGACTGCTTCGTGAGTGTTTGTTCCAACTATGATGGGAATGTCCTTCGACAACTCGGGCGCGTGACCGTCCCACAGATGGGACGGGATGACAATTCCGTCCGCAACCGGTCCGTAGATCAGCAGGTCGTCGGAGACTCCAGGCTCCGTATTCGTGAACAACTGCTTGAAGCAATTGAGCAGTTCGTTGGCGCTCAAGCGTTGCAATGCCCGCACATCGCCCCGACGTATGCCTAGCGTTGAATACATCCTGTCAGTGACTTCAGTTGCCGCGCTCGGGTCCTTCTGCCGGAGTAGCGATCCACTCTGAATAATGGCTTTGTGAAACAATCCTTTGGCCGCCGGCATGCCCAGCAACGCGGTGATCTTCCCACCGCCGCCTGATTCACCAAAGAGCGTCACGTTGTCCGGATCTCCCCCGAACACGGCGATGTTTTGCTGGATCCACTTCAGCGCAGCGACGATATCCAGGTGGCCGGCATTTCCTGATGTCGCAAACTCATGGCCAGCGTCATCACTGAGGAATGCATAACCAAAGATGTTCAGTCTGTGGTTAATCCCAACAGTCACAACGTTCCCCAATCGAGCGAGGTTCTCGCATTTATAGAGGGGCGATGACGCCGATCCAAAAATGTAAGCTCCGCCATGAAGCCACACCATTACCGGCAGGCGCGATTGCGGGTTTGCTCCTTCGGGGGCAAAGACATTCAGCGCCAAGCAGTTCTCAGTCGCTGGGCTGCTATCGAGCCATGCCGGGTAATCCAATTCGACTTGTGGGGACCTGTTACCCAACACCAATGCGTCGCGCACACCCGTCCACGGAACGACAGGCTGGGGCGGCAGGAATCGGTTAGCCCCGGCCGTTGAGGCACCATACTGGACACCTTTGAACTCGGCGACACCGCGACTCACTCGACCCCGAATCTGCCCGTTCGTGGTCTTGACGATGCGGAACGCTCCGTTAGTTGCCGCTCCGCTCAGGCCCGGTACGGCAATCGCGACGCCGGCGGCCGCGATCGCCCCTCCAACCTGCAAAAACTCGCGGCGGGTGAGTGTGCCGTCCTGGCGATCATCCTCGGCCCTCGTCGTATGTTGGTCAGCCATTGACTTGCCCTTCTTCCATGGTTTGCGCCGATCTCTTTGATGAGAGAACAATTCAGCCATTGTGTTTAAACGGGCTGCAAGGCTCCGGCCTCCGCCTCGCCCAAGCTGTCACCCCGATGCAACACGTTATTTGAGAATGCCCGCCTGCGAGAAAAGCACCGGTTTTACGCCGTTCGCCACGCTCACCGCCATACGAGGCTCGCGTGCCGCCGCACGCACACTAATGAACTTCGGTTGCCACTAGCACCAGCACACACAACATTCCGACCAGAATGATTTTTAACTGACCAGTTGGTATGTATAAACACCAAAAAAAACAGCCCAAAGTTGTTTGGCTGTACTTTCCGGTCGACGCTCACACTGACTGCGATACCCGATGCCCAGGTAATGCCACTTCTATAACGTTCCACCGCGCGAGGTGAACCTAGCAATCGCACCCGATGACCCTGTTATCAAAATCTACGACAACGAATATTTTGGGACAAGCTTTTTTTGCTCTCATACCGATGATGTTTGCGGCGACCCTCTCTAGGCACGGGATTGCGCGTTGCCAGTACTTCCCGTATAGCATTTGGCTTGCGGGCACAACAAGGTGACCGGTGCCGAGCCAAGCGCAGACGGTCCGCTGATGCCGGAGCGCAGACTCTCACAAAGCTCTCATCGCAACAATCGCCTTCAACATCCGTAGCCCGCAGCCATAACCGTCACGCTATTAGATCGGCCTGCGCTGGAATCTTGAACATCGACACCAATTTGACGAGCTCTTGCGCCTGATGCCGGAGACCTTGCGTTGCCGCCGCACTCTGTTCGACCAGAGCGGCATTGCGTTGCGTGTTGTCGTCAATTCCTCGTACAACCACGTCGAGCTGGGTAACCGCTTTCTCTTGCTCCGCACTCGCAGCTGAAATCTCGCTAACGATTGCAGCCGCCCGCTGAATTCTCTCCACGATATCGTTCATCATCGTACCCGCCTCGTCAGCAAGACCGGCGCCTCGGGTCACCAGGTCTTGATTGGTTGCAACGAGGTCTCGAATCTCCTTGGACGCCGACGCAGATCGCGCCGCTAAATTGCGTACCTCTGCGGCGACAACGGCGAAGCCACGCCCATTCTCTCCTGCGCGTGCAGCCTCTACCGCTGCGTTTAGAGCCAAGATGTTCGTCTGGAAGGCAATCGATTCGATCAAACCAACGATGTCGGCAATCTCCTTGGAACTCTCGTGGATGCGGCCCATGGTCGTCACCACCTGCTCCACTGCATCGCCTCCTTTCGCTGCGGCAACGGCTGCATCGGACGCTAGCGAACTCGCTTCAAATGCGTTCGACGAGTTTTCCTGAATCGTTGCTGCAAACTCTTCCATCGACGCGCTGGCCTCCTCTACCGAAGCCGCCTGCTGAGACGTTCGACCGCTTAGATCCTCGTTGCTCTCGGCAATCTGCGTAGATGAAACAGCGATGCTTTCTGCGTTGTTGCGGACCGTCAACACGATTCGACGTAAGCTCTGCTGCATTCTCGCCATCGCCGCCATCACGCTCGACGTATCCCCTTGCACCAAGGAGACTTTTCCCGTCAGGTCGCCTGCCGAAACTCGCGACGCAATAGTTTGAGCTACCCCAGGCTCCCCGCCCATGGGGCGCAGGACTGAGCGATCGATATTAAGTGCCAGCAACATCGATACGGCCAGTATGCTGAACACGCACATCGCCGCAGCCCACGCGCGTTGCTTCGCCACGCCCGCTAACACCGCCCGTTCAGGTACCGTGACGACAAGCGACCAGGAAGTGTTGGTCTTGCCGATTGGAACCGGAATCAACATTCTCAGCACCTTTTCGCCATCGAGCGTGGCTTCGGTAACGAGCTTCCTCCCTGCGCGAACGGCCGCACGTTGCTCGAAGTCGAAACTCTCGCTCACCGACGTCTTACCCGCTCCTCGTCCATCGGCGATTCCCTTCCCTGCTTGCGACACCAAGCTAATAAATCCGGTACCGAAGGGGCGCATCCGCTCAAGCTCCGCTTGCAGCTTCGGGAAATAGATATCTACGCCCGTCACACCGAGAAACTTTCCTTTCTCGAACATTGGAACCTCGATGAACGACAGCAGGATATCGGTTCCCCCGGTACTGTATACGCTCGGTTCCATGACAATATCGTGCCCCGCGCGCTGGGGCAGACGATAGTAGTCACCGTCCGCTGTGTCGAGATCATAGTTGGCCGCCGGTTCGAGCGAAAGCTTTCCCGTGTATCTGCCCCAAGTCGGTACAAAGCGGCCGGTCCCGTCATCGGCCGCAGTCCTTCTCACAAACTCACTATCACGGCCGTCGAAAGCATTGGGCTCCCAAATCGTCCATACCGCCAGATAGTCGGGATTAGCTTCCGCGATGCGTCGCATGAAGTCGACCGCCAATTGGCGGTTTTCCCCGCCTTGTGCGCGATCGGCGGCTAAAAACTCCGCGAGTTGATGGGCCGTGCTGCTTGCAGCGTTCAACTGCGCCTCGATACTTGCCGCAGTCGTGTCGGCCAATTGCTCGGTGTACATAAGCGCCGAAGCTTTTTGGGCCTCCGTGGACTGCCATGTCAACAGCGATATGCTGATCACGAAACCCATCAGGACGGTAAGAACCGTGACCGCCAACAGTCGCGTGCGCAGACTCCACGACGACGGCCTGACGAACTTTCTCGCACTGAGACGCGACAATACCCCATCCTTCCCCGATGTCACGATATTGCTCATTTTTAGCGTTTCGCCTTTTTGTCGCGCCGGTTCAGACACTTGAACCGGCGCTCCGCCGGTCTTTTTAGGTTCTCGCCGTGCTCATGATCATGCTGGCAACTGACCGTCGCACACATCTCCAATCGATGCATAACTAGGCCGACCATTTCTCCCGCTGTGTTTCGGTTGACCTGCCGCAGCCATCACGAGTGAGTTTCTTTCCGGCGGAAACACCGCCCACGCGCCGTCTCCGTGATAGAAGAAGAATATAGCCAGCGGCTCGGCCGATCGCAGTGCCTCCAGGCAGACAAAACGCCCTCCCTGGGCAGTACGCCCAAATCCCGTTAGGCGCGCCGGCCTAGCGGATGTAGGCGCGAGCCACTTGTCGATCAGTGAACGTAAGGATTTCTGTTCGACGCCCATCATTGTCACCAAGTGTCACTTACATCTATAAAACACATCGGACAGCAGTCACGAAACGGTGACCATGCCTGAATCTCAACCAGCTCGGAGGGATGTTCTCCAGCCCGCAAGGCTATTTTTGATCCAGGCACGTTTGACCGGTCGATCACCTCATATCTTCTGGCGACCGATCGCAGCGTACACCTCCGGCTTCGTCGTTTTTAGGCGTCGCGCGTACAGGCACCCGAGGATTAGTGTGCCGAAGATGAACGCCAGCAGCGTTTCGGCGATCTTCACGTTGCCCGTCAGCACGTCCATATTGACCGTCGCCAGATAGCCGACCACAGACAACAAGGCGAAGCTAATGAACGGAGCTATCTTGGTTTTGAGAACGCTTGCGCCGCTTGGCTTGCGTACAAAGAACATCAATACGGAAAGCGAAGTCAGAATCAAGAGCATAAGAAGCGCATAGCCCCCAACCCCTGTCAGTGCACCGTACTCGGCGTACGGTTCGACACCTCTGTTGATCTCAAGCCCCACGATCCCGAGCATGAGGACACTCACCATCATCGACGCACGGTACGGCGATCCGTGGCGCTTATGCACCGCTGCGCATGCGCGGGGGGCCGTACCATCGATGCCGAGGCAGTAGATGTATCGCGACAGAATGTTGTGCAACGCCAGCAGACAAGCGAATATGCTAGAGCACAGAAGCACATTGACCGCCTCAAGACCTGCCTTGCCTAAATACATGCCGATACTGTCAAGTGCTACGGTCGATGGGTCTGCACCCGCTTTGGCGATAGCAGCGGCGGGGCCATAGCCGCAAATCAGAAAATAGGCCGCCGAAGCAAACAACACCGCGAGAACGATCACTGCTGCGTAGGTGGC